>NZ_SFBO01000164.1:0-4426 GCF_007095705.1 Microcystis sp. Msp_OC_L_20101000_S702 | reverse complement strand
TCCGATTCTACAGAAGCTTTTGACAGGGGGGATAAATTTAATGATTATCAAACTCTAGAAAGTTTAGAGGAATATGTCTTAGTGAATAGTAAACACCAACGAGTGGAAACTTTTCGACGCGGTGAACAGGGTTTATGGATTCTGCAAACCTATCAGCAAGAAAGTTTTAGTTTACAGAGTATTAATCTGACGGCATCTTTTCGGGATTTATACGAGGATATCACCCTAGAAACCTGACAGGGGGACAAGAAGGCTGAAATCCATATATCGTAAACTTTTCATGATTTTAGCTCGAAAAAGTTCGCCGCACCATCTCTCACTTATTAATAATGATTCCTAGTAAGCTCGCTCCTATCCCTAATTCTTTCGTTAGCTTTTTGCCTAAAATCGCTCGATCTATTTCTAGCGAGAGAAGCCAGAAGCCTTTGTTGGCAAATTTTCTAGCTCGCTTGTCCCCCTGTCAGAAAATCAACACCACTGACGGATCATCAGCAATCATCAAGTTAATCGCTTGCATCAACTCTGCTGATTTTGGATGTTTACAGCGATCTAAATCGTCAATAAATACATATACTCGATCATTCCCAATATAGGCATCGACAATTTTAGCAAAATCTTCATGAAATTCTTCCTATCATCTAAACCCGATAGGTTTTGTCAGGTAGGGGATAGAAGATTTAACTATGTCTATAGAATTATTGGAGTTTAGTTTTACTAGGAATCAGAATTAATGACCAGTAGGTGACAGCCTCTGGATCGATTTCGGTAATCGGAATAATTTGCTGATTGGGTAAGGTTGCTCGTTCGATGTAGAGGGCGCGTTCTAATAATCCTAATTCCTCGAGAATATCACGAACTTTAGCGAAATGTCTGCCTAATTTAATAATCGCTGCTGCATCGATAAATGCTAGGCGATCCCGCAATATTTCCGCCTCTAAAGTAGCGGGCATGATACTAAATACGTCATTTCGATAAGTGATAGGTACACCCAGCATTGCTGCACTTGCCATCACTGAAGAAATACCCGGCACGACTTCAATGGAAAAGCGATCGCACAAGCGATTAAAGATATACATAAATGTGCCATACAACATCGGATCGCCCACACATAGCACCGCCACATCTCGGCCTAAGTTTAACTGTTCGGCGATATTTTCGGCGGCAATATCATAATGAGGTTGAGAACTGCGCTCGACACTAAAAGGTAAAGGCATGGGAATTTCTATCTGCTCGGGACGGATAAAATCCGAAACAATTGCCCGTGCCAAAACTTTGCCACTTTCTAAGGTAGGATAGGCAATTACCGGAACAGTTGTGAGAATCCGGTGTGCTTTTAGCGTCAACAATTCGGGGTCACCAGGACCGATTCCTAATCCATAAAGTTTGCCTAATTTATTCATAATTCGTTCTCTTTTGCTAAAGCATTGACTGCTGCTGCTGCGATTGCGCTGCCGCCCCTACGTCCGTGCAGGGTAATAAATGGCACGCCACGACTATTAGTTGCTAATTCTATTTTCGACTCTGCCGCTCCTACAAATCCCACGGGAAAGCCTAAAATCAAAGCTGGTTTATCTACATTTTGATCGAGCAATTCTAGTAGGTGAAAAAGTGCGGTTGGTGCATTACCAATGGCTACCACTGCTCCAGCTAAATGAGGTTGCCAAAGTTCTAAAGCGGCAGCGGAGCGGGTATTATTAATTTGCCGTGCTAACTCGGTCACTTCTGGATAATTGAGGGTACAAATAATCGGATTATTTTTAGGTAAACGGGCTTTGGTAATGCCATTAGCGACCATTTGAGAATCACAGAGAATTGCTGCCCCCCCAGCGAGGGCATTTCGTCCGATTTTAACCGCGTCCGGTGATGCTTCTAAATCTTCTGTTATGTCTGTCATCCCGCAGGAATGAATTAGACGAACCGCCACAGAAGCTAAATCATCGGGGAGATTTTCCCAGTTAGTTTCAGCCCGAATAATAGCAAAAGATTTGCGGTAAATTTCCTCACCATTCTTAATGTATTCCATTCTGTTCATCTAAATTTTTCGATTTTTGGGAGCTTAAAATTTGGGCTATGAGCGGGGGAATCTTGGTAAATTCTCCCTCAAATATGGGTGTTTCTAAGAACTTTTGACTATCACCCACATAGACTTGATAAGCTTCTAGTATTTGGCCATTTTCCTCGATGGTAGTTCCTAAAAGGGTAATTTCGGCAGGACCTGGTTGAGCGCAGGATTTAGCACAACCTGTCAAGTGAATATTAACAGGAGAATTGCAGGTTAAGTGTTTCTGCAAATAATCTGCCAGGAGAGAACCATGAATTTGAGTTGCAGTGGCCGCTGCCGCACAACCTGGTTTACCGCTACAGGCAACTATCCCCGCATCCCATCCAAGAGAAGCGGATAATCCTAAGGATGCCAGTTTTGGCAACAATTCTGACACTTTTTCATCGGGAATATCGGGTAATATAACAGTCTGCCAAGGGGTTAATCGTAACTGACCACTGCCAAAAGTTTCTGATAGTGCCGCTAATCCCCATAGTTGATTAGCCGTCAATTGTCCTAATCTTAATGATAGGCCAACATAAGACAATCCGGGTTGCTTTTGAGGATGAATTCCCAGATGAAAATAGGGTTGAGTAGAATGGGCAGTTTGCTGGCATTCTTGCCAGTCTATTATTCCAGTATAATTCCGATGTAATTGGGAGTTAACTTGTTCGAGATATTTTGTCAATCCCCAATCTTTGATTAGGTGTTTCATCCGAGGTTTTTTCCCCTTGATCTTAGGGGTTTGTTGAACATAATCGAGATAAACCTTTACTAGAGTTTTGACCACAGCTAAACAGTTTTCTGGCTCAATTAATAAGTCCGTGTCATATAATTGTTTATCTCCTCCAAGTGCTAATCGAAAGCAAACAATAGAAGTTAAATTTGTCGGATTATTGAGAGCAATTGCTGATAGATGAATCTCGTTATAGCGGTGTTGCCAGGCCATAGTTGAACTGGTGCCAATTCCCACTGCACCGCCGCCATCGATCCCGATACTAAATTTAGGACTTAGTTGGGCAATTGATGGATAATTTTGGATAAAATTATCTAATTCTTGGACTAATGGACGAGTATCGATCAATTCTTGGCAGTCAATTCCAGCCGTGGGACTAGACATGATATTACGCAGATGATCGATACTGGGATTATGGGCAGCTAACCCTAATTTTTGCAGGGTTTGAAATTCTTCTAAACTGGGGGATTTTTGCAGTCCGCGAATTTGCAGATTTGCCCGATTGGTAACTTGTATTGTACTCTGCCATTGTTCGAGCCAAGTGGCGATCGCTTTTCCCTGTGGAGAATTGAGCCATCCACCGGGGGTGCGGAGACGAATTAAAAACCCATCTTGGGCAGCAGTGCCATAAAATAAACCGGGACAAGCATTTGCTTTAACTAACCAATTCACCGTTGTTTGTTCTCCATGCGACGCAGAGAAGTAGTTAGAAAATTAGTTGTCTATACTACCAATCAAAAGCTTGTAATTGGTATTCTGACTCGCAAGGAAAAAGGGAAGATGTACTCTTTTTACTTTTTACTTGATTACAGCTGCGGCACAGTACCAGAATTGCACTGGACTTTCCCAAAGACAAGTTTAAGGATCATACCACGTTTTTGGTTGAAAATCAGTATCGTTAAGAATCGCTACATTTTCCCCCCTTTGTGCTAAGACAAATAAACCTTGACGATAAGCATATTTATCCGCTCCTTCTTCGATTTCAATGCCTGCTACTGCCCCATATAATTGTTTGTGGTTATATTCGGGAAAAAATTGCCTAAATTCTGTTAGATTCTTGATTAATTCAAACTACTTTTGACTTCCACTACCAGCACATGATTTTCATTAGTTACTAACACATCAATTTCTAGGGTTTTACCGTCGAGACGTTTTCTGACTCTTTGACTAACTTGATGTACGGGAATATCACGATTTAAAAATAAAGTCTCACAAGCGGGGGCTACCATATTTTCGACAAAACGTCCCCATTTACCTCCAAGATTACCAATTTCTTGACTGAGTCTGGTAATTTGGCGATCGGTTTCTTGAAAGCGTCGCTCGGTTTCTTGAAAGCATCTTTCTGTCTCTTTTTGAGCTTCTACTAATTCGGCTAATAATTTCCAAACATCATCGGCGGTGGTGGTCATAATTTTTCCTCTAAATTAACTTGACAATAACCTGATCATATCTTGTTTTTAAAGCCCCTACCACGTTTTTGGTTGAAAATCAGTATCGTTAAGAATCGCTACATTTTCCCCCCTTTGTGCTAAGACAAATAAACCTTGACGATAGGCATATTTATCTGCTCCCTCTTCGATTTCAATGCCTGCTACTGCCCCATATAATTGTTTGTGGTTATATTCGGGAAAAAATTG
Source organism: Microcystis sp. Msp_OC_L_20101000_S702 (assembly GCF_007095705.1). NCBI lineage: Bacteria > Bacillati > Cyanobacteriota > Cyanophyceae > Chroococcales > Microcystaceae > Microcystis > Microcystis sp. Msp_OC_L_20101000_S702. Next base: position 12 of record NZ_SFBO01000164.1, on the reverse strand, counting down.
CCTAAATTCTGT
>NZ_SFBO01000163.1:0-17977 GCF_007095705.1 Microcystis sp. Msp_OC_L_20101000_S702 | reverse complement strand
ATATGAATGGATTGAATTTAGCGCCTATAAAGACCGAAAGAGCCTCCTCGCTTACGTTAAAAAAGTGCTGGACAATTTTGGAGGCGAGTATGTAATTAATTTTGCCTAGGTACTTACCCCCCAAACCCCCCGTTGGGGGCGTGGCGCCGCCCCCAAACCCCCCGCGCATTAGTTTTTCGGTGGGATGCTTACACGCAGCTGCTGATACATTTGTAATTATCTATAGCGTTTCCTGTTCGCAAGAGGTACATTATCGATGTTGAAAAGCTTAATTAGCAAAGGTTTAACTGTGCCACACAGGTGTGAGAACCGCTATAAGAGTTACTGATAATTGCTGACTGTCGGTATTCCTGCAAATGTGAGATGCACCGACGACCGACTCCTAACCCTAACAACAATTTTTGATTTTTACCAGAGGTCTTATGATTACATCAAGCGAGCGCTACTGGCTCAAAAATGCTCATATTCCCGTTTCCCTGCTAGAAAATGAGAGTTTCTCTCCCCAAACCTCCGAGGGATTAACCTTAGTTAATCTGGAAATTAATGACGGTAACATTAATCGCATCACCTCAACCATCCCCCCCGAAGATAATATTCCCGTCATCGACCTCGAAAAAAAGATTATTTTTCCTTGTTTTATCGATATGCACACCCATCTCGATAAAGGTCATAGTTGGCAGCGTTGTCCTAACCATGATGGCACTTTTGACAGTGCCTTAAAAATGGTTCTAGAGGATTCCCGACGGGAGTGGCGCTTAGAGGATGTGTATCGTCGCATGGAATTCGGTGTTAAATGCAGTTATGCTCACGGAACCGCCGCTATTCGCACCCATATCGACTCTTTTGGTCAACAGGCACAGATTAGCTTAACCGCTTTGGGAGAATTGCAACGACAATGGGCCAGTAAAATCACCCTGCAAGCGGTTTCTCTAGTTTCCCTTGACTACTATCAAACCTCCGAAGGAGCGGCCTTAGCCGATAAAATCGCCGAATTTGGGGGCATATTAGGGGGAGTAGCCTACACAAATCCTGATTTACAGGCACAAATTGATATTACCTTCAAATTAGCCCAAGAAAGGGGTTTAAATCTCGATTTTCATCTGGATGAAAACGGCGACCCCGATTCTACCTGTTTAGCAGCGATCGCGCGTACTGCCATCAAAGAGCAATTTGACGGACAAATCATCTGTGGTCACTGTTGCAGTTTAGCGGTACAATACCCTGAAATAATCCAAGAAACCCTAAATTTAGTCAAAAATGCGGGCATTGCTATCGTTAGCTTGCCGATGTGCAATCTCTACCTACAGGATCGTCAAGAGGAAAAAACCCCCTTTTGGCGCGGAACAACTAAGATAAAAGAGATGAAAAAAGCGGGAATTCCGGTGGCTTTTGCCAGTGATAACTGTCGCGATCCCTTTTATGGTTTTGGGGATCACGATGGTTTAGAAGTCTTTACCCAAGCGGTGCGGATTGCTCATCTCGACACACCCTACGCTGACTGGGTAAATAGTGTCACCCTCACCCCAGCAAATCTGCTCGGATTGCCCCATTTAGGGCGCATTAAGACGGGTCTAGAGGCAAATTTGTTAATTTTCAAGGCGCGATACTTTAGCGAGCTATTATCGCGACCACAGTGGGATCGCCTTGTGATTCGGCGCGGGTTGAGCATCGATACTACTCTCCCCGATTACCAAGAGTTAGATGATTTAGTTCTAGGAATCGAGCAAATCCTCTAGGGGTTTAACAAAAACTACCGATTCTAGGTTGATAGCACCGTAAATATGGGGAAAGGTCTCTCTTTCTAGCTCTAAAGTGGCATTTTCTGGGTTAGGATGCTGGGGCTGCTCCCATTTAACCGGGGACTGCAATTGTTCGAGAGAAATGGCTAAAACCAGCAAGTCTGGCTGATTTTGATAAAAAGCGTCCACAACTTTCGGAATTTGTTCTAAGGTAGAGCAATGGATAAATCCCTCATTTTTTAGGGAATACGCCCGATATTCCCCCATTTCACGAGCTATTTGCCAACCTCTTTCTGTAGTGATGTGATAGATCATCGGTTCGCCTCCTACTGTAACCTTATTCCTAATTTTAGGATATAGCCTGAAGCTGTCAGCAGCCCTCAATTCTCTTAAACTAGGGGTCAGGGAATCAAAGACAAGAAATTCGTCCGACCAATTACCAGAAAAAAATTGCCGATAATGGCCTCAAAATCTCTTGATAGTCTCTTTTTACCTGATATTAACCATTTCCCCTTAAAATGAGCTTACCGAGCCAGTAACTGCAAAAATCTATGCTAGATAAAATATTTACTCCCAATCCCTACGCTGAAAAACCCGCTCCTCTGCGTCCTCGCAAGGGGGTGATTATCGGTGTTGGTCAGGTGGGGATGGCCTGCGCTTACTCGATGTTAATTCAAGACTGTTTTGATGAATTAATTCTGCAAGATATCGCCACGGATAAAGTCGAAGGGGAAGTGATGGATTTAAGGCACGGAATGCCTTTTATTGAACCCACAGACTTGAAAATGGGAACCGTGGCCGATGTGGGACAAAATGCCGATGTGGTGATTATTACTGCCGGGGCTGCCCAAAAAGAGGGAGAAACCAGATTACATCTCCTTGAGCGAAATGTGGCGATTTTTCGCCGTATTCTGGAGGATGTGGCTGTTTACTGCCCCAGTGCTTTGATTTTGGTGGTGAGTAATCCCGTCGATATCATGACCTATGTTACCCTTAAAATCACCCATTTTCCGCCTTCTAGGGTGATTGGTTCGGGTACGGTGCTAGATTCTGCCCGTTTACGCTCTCTTTTATCCACCCAACTCCATGTAGATGCGCGTAACGTCCACGCTTATATTATCGGTGAACACGGGGATAGTGAGCTTGCTGTGTGGAGTTCGGCCAATATCGGAGGAGCAAGGTTACTCGAAGGAGATTGGCAGGATTTAAGCGCAACCGACCAAGAAAGCTTAACAGAAATTTTTCTTCAGGTTAAAAACGCCGCCTATGAAATTATCAAACGCAAGGGTTATACTAGCTATGCGATCGGTTTAGCTACCACGGATATCGTTAAAGCGATTTTACGTTCCCAAGAAAGAATTCTCACTATTAGCACTCTCCTCGATGGTCAATACGGTCTCAAAGATGTGTGTTTAAGTATTCCCTCGGTGGTTAACGAGAAAGGAGTAATTAAAACCCTGAATCTTGCTCTCAGTCCCAGAGAAACGGAACAGTTACATAATTCTGCCAAAATCATGCGCGATTTAATCGATCAACTCAAAATTTAACTTAGGGTTGGCTGAATAAATCTAAAAACATTGTTGGCTAAGATTTTTAGATTTTTTTGCCCTCAAAAAGTGCCGAACATAAGAGCGATCGAGGGCAAAATTTTGGCACTTTTTCCCCGAAAATTAGGTAATTGTGGGGTGGACTGAAGCAAGTAGTGCTAGACTTCCCGAAAAGTCTATTTTATTTCAGTTTGTTGTTAGGAATCTACTTAAAATAGGTTGTTTAATCTGGCTAATATGCTTTTGGTTATGATATGGGGAAAAGTTCCGGCGATGGCCCTAAAATGGGGTGATATGCCGAGAGTTTTTACATATCGTTACTCTCAGGAGTGTTATAGAGAAAATTTCTGTATAATTAATAGTTAGATTGCCTAGCCTTTCAGTGGCGCGATAATCGTAGAATTATTTTTAGGGCGATTAAGTTTAGGAGGTTAATTAGCACGCATGAAGGTACTCAATGAAATCAGTCGCGGTGGCTTTGGTCGGGTTGAGAGAGTTAAATTAGGCGAAGCAACTATTGCCGCACGAAAAGTATTTGATCCCGTCCCTGATATTTTGGCTGCGGCTGATATACCAAAATTAAAGAAGCGATTTCAGAGGGAGGTTCAAGTTCAGTCATTACTCAGTAGTGATTACTTTATGAAAGTTCTTGATTTTGATCTCGAAACCGAAACTCCTTGGTTTATTATGCCCCTTGCTGATCGAAACTTTTGGCAGGAGATACAGGAGGCCCGCAGTGGTGAGACTATTCCTCTATCAGCTTTATCAGATATTCTCAACGCCCTAGAAGAACTTCATTTTCTTGGTTACGTTCACCGCGATCTTAAGCCTCAAAATATTCTTTTTCATCAACAACGTTGGAAAATCTCAGATTTTGGCTTAGTTCTTCCTGTAACTAACGCTACAACTAAACTGACATCTGTTGATTCATCTTGGGGAACCGCACATTATTGCGCTCCAGAACAAGTCAAAGATTTCCGCAATGCAACACCTAGCGTGGATATCTATGCTTTTGGGTGCATATTGCATGATCTATTTGTTGGTTCTCCTCGTGTACCGTATCAAAGATATACAAGTCATGGTCCTATTGGAATGATCATTGAGAAGTGTACTGAATTTGATCCTAAAAAGCGATTCAAAAACATTTCAGCACTTCGCGGCGCACTTCTCAAGATCTTATCAGAGCCTCAAAATCTTACTCCTAGCCCTAGTGCTACAGAATGGGTAGAAAAACTGCAAGATCTCTCTGATTGGAATAGCGAGGTATTAGAAAGTTTTGCAAGATTTATAAAGACAACACAAGATGAGTCTGATTTATGGGTTGTATGTCAAGCGATTGATGAAGACGTATTAAAAAAGCTAAATTCTATTGATGAAGAACTCTGGCAAGTGATAGCGATAGCATATTGTGATTGGGCGACAGGTTCCTTTGGTTTTGATTACTGTGATGTAATTATCGGACGATTAGAAGTGATTTTTAAATTGGGTAATCTTGATTCCAAATCATCTGCTGCTCTGGCAAGTGCTATTTTAGGATGGTCGCATAATCGTTGGTTTGTCATGGAGCAAGTGATGCGTATATTAAATTCAAATTTAAATGATTTAACGGCGCAACGTATTGCAATAGAAATACAGGTTGAAGGATTACAAGATAAATTCATAGCCTGTGCAAAAGTAATTAACCGAAGTATAGACAACTATCATCCTCAAATTGCTGAGGTTTTGATTGAGTATGAGCGCGATCGCCGCTCTGGTTGTTAATGAAATCTAACACACCTCTTTTTTCTCCAGTCAAACTATTTTTGACTAATCTCGAATGCTAAGTCTTATCTGTAAAAACAGACATCAAAGGCAAGAAAGAAGTTCATCTGTCCTAGTATTAGCGGCGCATATTTATCTTGTGTCCAAGCAAAGGCTAAATCTACGGTGGGGAATTGCTCAACAGTAGCTTTAACAACCAATGCACGAGCTTCAAATCTAGCTAAATTACCTCCTAATGGCAGAGATAGCCTTTGGTTTTCCCAGACTGCACCTAAAGCTAAACCCATTTCATAGGGCAACACATTAACACTAGAGCCAGTATCCAAGAGACCCGAAACATTCAAGGATTGACTTTGATAAGTTAATGTCAATGGTAAATAAGGAAGCGCACTTAATGCCCCAAGACTAGAATCTACCTCGGTGAAAGCAAATCTTACCTTATTAGCCATGAGTCAATTCTTGTTTCTCTTTTAATGCTTGAGCAAGAATGGCGGCAGCCTCAAAAGAGTCATGTAAACCTTGTCTAGGGAGATCATCTTCAATAGACATCGGTACAATACCAGAATCCTTGAGCAACTCGGCTACAAGAAAGTTAAGTAATAAGAGCTTATCGGAGTAAGACAATTGCTTTAGCAGGGGCGCAAATTGAGTAGTTGTCAGCATGGATTCAAGAAAGTTACGGATTTTGACTTTCTGCACTTTGTCTGAGTATAACACCACCTTTGCGCTAATCCCTGCCCCAAAAGCAGGCTAACTTTGCTGTTAGACAGAAATCCCAGAAATGTTCAATCTAATCTTTATAGTTCTTCGGTTTGTGTTAGGCCATGGACGGGGTTATAAAGGGCGATTTTTGTCAATCAATTAAGTCTCTGGCCAGATGAGGATTTATTGCGATCGCATTTCCTCTATTGCGATGCCGAAGGCACTGCGTAGCAGTACGCCGCTCTGGTAGTTAATGAAATCTAACACACCTCTTTTTTCTCTAGTCAAACTATTTTTGACTAATCTCAAATGCTAAGTCGTATCTGGCTCTCCCAGGTTTGGTGGGTAAAATGTATTCTAAGATACATTCCTCCTAGCGAGGGGGTGGAACGAACCACAAAGACACAAAGGACACAAAGATCGATCATATAGTAAGTTAAACTTATCACACAGAACCTAGAAGAGCCCGTATCTGTAAAAACAAACATCAAAGGCAAGAAAAAAGTTCATCTGTCCTAACGTTTGCAGAAAAGGTTTTTATACCATTTCTCTAAATGAAAACTACACATCGAATTTAAATCCCCCTTTAAGTTCCCCTTTTTAAGGGGGATTTGGGGGGATTAAACTTCTGTAGTCAGACTTTGGAGAATTGGTATTGTAAAGTATAAGATGATAAAACTCCCAATCGAACTTTCAAAACCCACTCTCCACTCCCCACTCCCCGATACTTTTTAAACAGCATTTAAGACCATCACCATCCCTAAATATTTGCTCCGATTTTTTATAGTAAAGTTATACTATTAAGGAAGCAAAGACGAAATTCTAGGGTTAAGCAATGGTTAGACAACTCGACGACAGCCCGAAAACCACAATCGTCTATCCCGATAGCGATGGTAAACCGATGGCCGACAATACAAGACAATTTCGCTGGATTACGACGATTAAAGCGAATTTAGACTGGTTATTTGCCAATGATGCCGATGTTTTTGTCGCCGGTGATTTACTCTGGTATCCCGTGGAGGGAGATAATAAGACTCGACAAGCACCCGATGTGATGGTAGCTTTCGGCAGACCAAAAGGCGAAAGAGGTTCCTATCAACAGTGGAAAGAGAACAATATCCCCCCACAAGTGGTTTTTGAAATTCTCTCTCCGGGTAATACCCAAACGGAAATGACCAGAAAACTACTGTTTTATGACCGTTATGGTGTGGAAGAATACTACATTTATAATCCCGATAAAAATGATTTGGGTGGCTGTATTCGTCGGGAAAATCGGCTCGAAAGTCTGGAAAATCTCGATAATTGGGTCAGTCCTCGCTTGGGCATTCGTTTTCAATTAGCCCAACCAGAGTTACTCTTGTATTATCCCGATGGTCAACCTTTCACCAGTTACAACCAAGAACGACAACGGGCCGAAGCGGAACGACAACGGGCCGAAACGGAACGGCAACGGGCGGAAGCGGAACGGCAACGGGCCGAACGATTGGCGGCAAAACTGCGGGAGTTAAATATTAATCCCGAAGAAACTTAAAAAAATTATCGATCGGCTCAATCGATCGAGATAGTCTCGCTACAATGAAAGTAGATAAATATCAAGTCCACTAGCTAGAGTCGGAACGGTAAGCCCAGAAAAAATGCGCTAGGGCAGGGCTGACTAAATCGACGAAGCAATCGCTAAATAGGATTAATTTCCGTCCAATTCTCCCCAATCCTGAACAGGAGAGGCAGAACCGAAGAATTTCTATAAAATTTCGGTAAGGGTGGAAAGATCAAGTAAGTTAGCGTTAGGGCTTAATCTTCGCCACGGAAAGGTAGAACTATGACAGTTTGTGAATATCGTCCAGGTTTAGAAGGAATTCCCGCCGCCCAGTCCAGTATCAGCTTTGTGGATGGGCAAAAGGGAATCTTGGAGTATCGGGGCATTCGGATTGAGGAACTCGCCGAAAAAAGTACCTTCCTCGAAACCGCCTATCTCCTTATCTGGGGTGCTCTGCCCACGGGGGCGGAACTGGAAGAATTTGCCGATGAAATCCGTTATCATCGACGCATCAAGTACCGTATCGAAGACATGATGAAATGCTTCCCCGAAAAAGGCCATCCCATGGATGCGCTACAAACTTCGGCGGCGGCTTTGGGTTTATACTATGCCAGGCGGGCCCTGGATAATCCCGACTATATCCGTCAGGCAGTAGTCCGGCTATTAGCGAAAATCCCGACTATGGTGGCGGCGTTTCAATTAATTCGCAAAGGTAATCACCCCATTCAGCCCAACGATAGTCTTGATTATGCGGCCAATTTCCTCTATATGTTGACGGAAAAACGACCGACGGATTTAGCGGCGAAAGTTTTCGATGTCTGTTTGACTCTCCACGCCGAACATACCATGAATGCCTCGACTTTTTCGGCTATGGTGACTGCCTCCACTTTAACCGACCCCTACGGTGTCATCGCTTCAGCAGTGGGAACTCTCGCCGGCCCCCTCCACGGTGGGGCAAACGAGGAAGTATTGTTAATGTTAGAGGAAATCGGTTCGGTGGCTAATGTTCGTCCCTATGTGGAAAAATGTATCGCCAACAAACAAAAAGTTATGGGTTTTGGACACCGGGTATATAAAGTTAAGGATCCCCGGGCGACGATTTTACAAAACCTTGCCGAACAATTATTCGCGGAATTAGGTTCCGATGAATACTACGATATAGCCCTAGAATTAGAACAAGCAGTGGTGGATATCTACGGCGAAAAAGGTATCTATGCTAATGTGGATTTCTATTCGGGATTGGTCTATCGGAAATTAGGCATCCCCAGTGATTTATTTACCCCGATTTTTGCCATCTCCCGGGTGGCCGGTTGGTTGGCCCACTGGAAAGAACAATTAAATGCTAACCGCATTTTCCGTCCTACCCAAATCTACACCGGACAACACGAAGTCACCTATACACCGATCGAACAACGTTCTTAGATTTTATCTCCCATTCTTGAATGGAAACACGGTTTCTCGCCTTTGTCAATCTTTCCTAGGCGAGATTTTTTGTCTCATTTCCTGTTATATTGATGGGACAAGGAAACAGTCCATCGGCTTTCAGCTTGGTCAGTTTCGGTGTATATAGCAAGACAAGGTCTTTACTTCTAAATAGTCGGACAGAAAAATATTAAAGATTATGGTGAAATTTTGGCGCAGATTAACGGTATTTTTAATTTCTTGTTTATTGCTGATTTCCCTAACTGCTTGTGGTAATCAAGTTAGACGCAATCAAGTGGTCATATCGGTATTAAGTGACCCAAAAACCTTTAATGCTGTTTTATCGGCCGAATCCCCGAATATTTTTGGTTTAACCTACGAAGGACTATTAACAGAAAATCCCATTACTGGCAAAAAAGAACCAGTCCTGGCAGAATCTTGGACAATTTCCGATGATAATTTGAACATTATTTTTACTATGAGAGAGGGTTTAAAATGGTCAGATGGTCAACCCTTAACCGTTGATGATGTGGTTTTTACCTATAAAGATTTATATCTAAATCCTGATATTCCCAACAACTACCGCGATAGTTTAAGAATAGGATTAAAAAAAGAATTTCCAGTTATCACTAAACTAGATAATCGCCGAATCGAATTTAAACTACCCGAACCTTTTGCTCCTTTTTTAGATGCTGTCAGTTCACCGATTTTACCTAAACACGCTTTAGAAAAAACTATTCAGAAAAAAAGCCCCGATGGTAGGTTAGAATTTCTCTCCACTTGGGGGTTAGATACTCCTCCCGATAAAATTGTTTTTAATGGTGCTTATAAACTAAAAGAATATATCACGGGACAAAGGATTATTTTTGAGAATAACCCTTACTATTGGAAAAAAGATGACCGTGGACAACAATTACCCCATATAACTTCAGTAATTTGGGCAATTGTTGAATCACAGGACACAACTTTACTACAATTTCGTTCGGGAAGTTTAGATTCTATTGGGGTAACTCCCGAATTTTTCTCCCTCTTAAAAACCGAAGAAGAAAGAGGAAATTTCACTATTTTTAACGGCGGACCTGCCTACGGAACCCAATTTATCGGTTTTAATCTCAACCAAGGCAAACGCAACGGAAAACCCCTAATAGAGCCAATTAAATCCAGGTGGTTTAATAACTTAAATTTCCGTCAAGCTATTGCCTACGGCATTAATCGTCAAAGAATGATTGATGATATCTATCGAGGGTTAGGACAAGAACAAAATTCTTTTCTTTCTATCCAATCGCCTTTTTACGATAAAACCCTGAAAGGTTACGATTACAATCCCGAAAAAGCCAAAGAATTATTATTAGAGGCGGGATTTAAGTATAATAGTGATAATCTTTTAGTCGATGCCGATAATAATCCCGTTAGATTTAACCTGATTACTAATGCAGGTAACAAAATCCGGGAAGCTATTGGGGCGCAAATTAAAAATGATTTAGCCGCAATAGGAATTCAAGTGGATTTTCAAGCGATCGCTTTTAGCAATTTAGTTGATAAACTAAGTAATAGTCTAGATTGGGAAGCACATATTTTAGGTTTTACCGGCGATAATGAACCCCACGCCCCTAATATTTGGTATGTAGATGGAAATCTCCACGCTTTTAACCAACAACCTCAACCCGGCAGCCCGCCAATTCAAGGCTGGCAAGCGGCGGATTGGGAGAAAAAAATCGCCTATTTATACGTCAAAGGTTCCCAAGAATTAGACTTTGAGAAGCGCAAAGTTATCTATAATGAAATTCAACAACTTCAACAGGAATACGTCCCGTTTATTTATCTTGTCAATCCCCTCGCTTTGGGGGCCGTGCGTAACTGCTTTGAAGGAATACAATTCTCCGCCTTGGGTGGAGCATTCTGGAATCTAGAAGAATTAAAGAAAACCTGTGGAGGTGTTTAATGACTCATTTTGGTTTACTCTGTCCTACAACTTCTGGACATATTTATTCTCTCCTACCTTTAGGAAAAGAATTACAAAAACGCGGTCATAAAGTTACATGTTTTTTAACTCTTGATGGTGAAGAAATGGTGCAAGCAGCCGGCTTAGATTTTCAGGCAATTGCACCCGACCAATATCCGAAAGGCACATCAGCCAAAAATTTAGCCGAAATTGGTCAATTACGGGGAACAGCCGCCGTCCGACGCACGGTAGAATTAGTAACTGATTCTACAGCGACCCTCTTTGAAACTATCCCTCAAGAGATGCGTCGCTTGGGAATTGATGCCCTAATTGTCGATCAAGTCTCCGCCTCAGGGGGTACAATCGCAGAAAAATTGGCTATTCCCTTTATCAGTTTTTGTTCGGCATTGGTTTTAAATCGCGATCCGCTTATTCCGCCCTTTATGACCACTTGGGACTATAATCCCTCATTTATCGGGGTTATTCGCAATAAACTTGGCTATAAACTCCTTGACTCTCTGACTCGTCCCCTGAATGAGTTAATCAACCGGCAGCGTCAAGAATGGGGGTTAATTCCCTATCAAAACATCAATCAACGCTATTCACCCATCGCCCAAATTAGCCAACAACCTGCCGAATTCGAGTTTCCTCGGCAAAATTTACCCGCTCACTTTCACTTTACCGGCCCCTTTCACGATTCCTCCACCAGAAAAACGATTCCTTTTCCCTACGAAAAATTAACCGGACAACCCTTGATTTATGCTTCCCTCGGTACAATTCAAAATCGCCTACAATCGGCCTTTAATGCGATCGCCGAAGCCTGTGCCGATTTGCCGGTACAATTAGTTTTATCCTTGGGCAATACCGACTCTAACATTCAAATAACCACCAAAAACGCCCTAGTTGTTCCCTACGCTCCCCAATTAGAGCTTTTAACCAGAGCCTCTCTTACTATCACCCACGCAGGCTTAAATACTACCCTAGAATCCCTTGCCCAAGCTGTACCGATGGTGGCCATTCCCATCACTAACGACCAACCGGGGGTATCTGCTCGGATAAAATGGTCGGGGACAGGGGAAGTGATTCCGATTTCCCGTCTAGAAGTTCCCCGTTTACGAAAGGCGATTGAAAAGGTCTTATCCTTCCCCAGTTACCGAGAAAATGCCCTGAGAATGCAAAAAGCACTACAGAAGACTGGAGGAGTGAAAATGGCCGCCGATATCGTCGAAAAAGCCATTTCTACTGGCCAACCCGTCCTATCGGTATAATAGCTAGGGTCTGCTGAAAAAGTTTTTCCTGGGGACAGAGTGTGACCAACTGTCTGCATTATAACCGATAGTGTCTGCCGCCGTTCCCTGTACACGCACTTGTTAGGCATCGGATTGGCTAGAGTGTATAAACTGGTGAAAGTCTGGTGATTTAATGAATTCTTGAAGGTCTTTTATTCCCTCTATAAATGAGGTTAGCATCCACCCAAGCTCTTCAAGATGAGCTAATAATCGAGGGTTTTGTTCATCTAAAAGACTGATTAACTTATAATAGTCTTCTATAGAGCTAGTATTGAGTAGTGCTAAATCTTGATGAATCAACTTGTTTCGTTCCAACACAATGTCTGAGAGAGCCTGTTTCTGAGCATTTAAGAAATCTGAGTCACTATAGGTAGCCTTAAATGACCAAGACATACCTAACTCAGAAGAGTCTAGTTGAGGTTCAGACTGACTATCATCCACTAGCACAGTGTTATGTAATTCCTTAACCAGTTGACCTAATGTGTGCTTACGAAATCTCTTATGATTGTCAACGAACTGGTTACAGGTTGATGTTGATAATCCCTCGATCTGACTAACTGAAAGTAGATACTTTAAAATACCTTCAATCTTTGAAAAATTAACTATATTTCTGCCTAGCTTTCTTAGTGCTTCAGTTCTAACTACTTCAATATCTATCGGTTTATCCATGATTAATGGTAAGGCGTTGACTATCTAAATTATCTATCTTCACAGGTAATGGCAGCGATGGTTAATTGCCCTCACTCCTAACCGCTCTCCCAGAACAAACAGGAAAGGTCTTTTGATAGACTAGAGTTATAGCCCGACAGTGGGGAGCTAGGGGCAAGAAAAGCTTAATATTTGAGATGAACCGATCGAGCGAGAATATGGTCTAAAATTAATTAGCTCAAAAAATCCCGACTGAATCTACCCTTAAGCAAACTTTTCTAAAAATGATGGCTGAATTACTGAGTCTAGTTCCTGCCAAGTCCCTCGAAACCGATGTAGTGTTAGGGGAACCGTCGGCAGTATGTCCCCTTCCTCCAGTCACGGTTAGTAATGATACCCTACTTATTTCCCTAATTGATCGCCTGCGACGTACTTTGGAAAATCACCGCGGCGAAAATCAAATGGTGGTGATGCAGGATTTCCCGGATCCCGATGCTCTTTCTAGCGCCTGGGCCTATCAAATTATCGCCGAGCAGTACGATATTCACTGCGATATAGTCTATGCGGGTACTCTCTCCCATCAGGAAAATGTCGCTTTGGTAAAACTAACAGGTTTACCGGCTAAACGTTGGGGAGTCCATACCCTCAAGGATAGAGATCTTTCGGTTTATCAGGGTTGTGTTTTCGTCGATGGTCAGGGAACCAATAGTCAGTTAACCACTCTGGTTAAACAGGCAAAAATTCCCGTTATTGCCGTGATTGATCATCATACTCGCCAAGGGGATCTAGAGGCGGAATTTGTTGATATTCGTCCCCAAATCCGGGCAACAGCGACGATGTTAACCCAATATATCCAAAAAGGGTTACTGAATTTTAATACTAGCGATACCGTCCATGTTAAGTGTGCCACAGCTTTGATGCACGGATTGCGATCAGATACGAATAATTTAATGCAAGCGCAAGAGTGTGAATTTATTGCTGCTGGTTATCTCAGTCGTTTCTACGATGCTCAATTATTAAACGCTGTCCTGCAATCGGCCAGATCCCGACGGGTGATGGATGTGATCGAACGAGCCTTAAAAAACCGTATTATTAAAAATAATTATTCGATCGCCGGGGTCGGTTATTTGCGTTATGATGACCGAGATGCGATTCCCCAGGCTGCCGATTTTTTGGTGACAGAAGAAAATGTTCACACGGCTTTAGTTTATGGTATCGTTCACGATGAAGATGAGGATATCGAGTTAGTCATTGGTTCTATGCGTACCAGTAAAATTACCCTAGATCCCGATGAATTTCTTAAGGAAGCTTTCGGACAAGATAACCAAGGTCGCTTTTTTGGTGGTGGCCGTTATATGGCCGGAGGTTTTGAAATTCCTATCGGTTTCCTCGGTGGTTTTAATAATAATGCCGAATACGCTAAACTTAAGTGGGAAATGTATGACACCCAAATCAAACAAAAACTTTCCCATCTAGTTAACCCCGATGAAAAGGTAATTCGCACCTAAGTATCAGACCTCAGCTATCTATTATCATCGCCAAGACCGACCCGACACTGATATGAAACTTTATTTTGTGCGTCATGGATTAGCAGGACAATCGGAGGATTATCTCAACGATAGGGAACGTCCTTTAACCGAGGAAGGTAAGGCAAAAACTGCTAAAATTGCCCAAAGATTAGGACAGTTGGGGGTGAAATTTGACCTAATTCTCACTTCCCCATTGGTGCGTGCCGTGCAAACCGCCGAAATTTTGCAAAAAGCGGGTTTAAGCAGTAAAATTGAGCAATTTAATCCCCTATCGCCCAATGGCAATATTCAAGATTGGGTGCAGTGGTGGCAAAAGTCCGACTATCAGCGAGAGGAAAACGCGATTGCACTGGTGGGCCACGAACCGGATTTAGGCTATTGGACGGAAATGCTAGTTTGGGGCAAGTTTCAAGGAAAATTATCGGTCAAAAAAGCGGGAATAATTGGTCTAGAGGTTCCCAATCAACAAAATCCCCTAGGTAAGTGTCAGTTATTCTGGTTGACAGCCCCGAAATTACTCCTATAGGGTGGGACTTTCGGAAAACGCGAGCGAGAATTGTCTCTAGTCAAACCCTAGAACCGAGACAGCATCAGCAATACAAACAAATTTTAGCCCGGGGATTCTTTCCCAATTAATCTCATTCCGAGATTTCGATCGAACTCACCGCTCTTTGCCAACGTTTTTTCCAGTGGCTAGTCGGTTCTAAGTCAGAGAGAGCCTGTTCGCTGCGACGACGTTGTATAATCACTTCGGCTGGGTCGGTTAAAGTCTCGTCTCGATAGGGAATAGCGGCCTTAGTTTGCAGATGTTCCCGTTCCTGTGCCGATAGAGATGGGGGTAAGGACAAAAAACTGGCTATTGTCCCCGGCGATCGCCGCCCGACGCTATCGGTGGCTCCAATCTGCAATCCTGCTAATTGTAAAGCCCTTCGCACCGAGGCAGCACAGGAATAGGTGACTAAATAACCCGTCGGACTCAGGCATTTGGCCACTAAAGCTAAAAACTCCACCGTCCACAGTTGCGGACATTTACTCGGGGAAAAGGGATCGAGAAAAATTGCCTCCGCTTGAAAACCCGCCTCAATCACCTTGGTTATCGTCTGTCGCGCATCCCCGATTAACAGTTTAGCGGTGAGATTAGGCAAGTCCAGCCGGTGATTATGGGCAAAATCACTTAAATATTCGGGAATTGGTTGACTCCAACTATTTAAGAGATTCTCTCTAATAGCTGCTAGGGGAACCATTCGATCGCTTTCTAACGCTAATAATTCTACCCGACAATCCCCCCTAACTCGCCAAATGGCTGCCAAGGCTGCGGCGGCATTATACCCTAAGCCGTAACAAATGTCAAGAACTTTCAGATTATTGCTCTGGTCTGCTTTTGCTGCCAGACGACTGGAGAGGATAAATTTTTTCTCGGCTTCTTCCCTTGCCCCAGAGGTAGAATGATAACATTCGCCGAATTCGGTCGAAAAAAAGGTATAAGAACCATCCTCAGTGACTTTTTGCGGGTAAGCTTCGGGGGAGACAAGCATGGTGATGAAGAATGTCTTTGAGGTGAATATCGGTTTCCAGTAGGCAAGCGTGACCACTATGGGGCAGAATTGTTAATTTTGCGGCGGGTAACTGCTGAATTAGGCGTTTAGCCTCCGCTACCGATGGTAAGAGTCGATCTCCTTGACTGGCTATCACTAACACCTCCAATTGCAGACTTTTTAACTCGCTGGCACTAACCTGAAACCGTTGTAACTGGGATAAACGCCAGCTAATCGTCTTCGGTGGGACGTATTGCATGGCTTTGAGGAGAGAGCTGCGATCTTCCCGGGATATTCGACCCAGAGCGGCCAGAAAGGGTAAAATAGTTAGTGCCGAGCTGCTATGGATGAAATCGGGCATCATCTGGGTGATACCGATTCCCAAGCTTAAAAGAGGTCTTTGATTAAAAGAAGAAGCAGGGTTAATTAAAATCAGTTTTTTAAGCAATTTTGGTGATTTTGTCGCTATTTTCAAGGCTAAACAGCCACCAAAAGACTCACCGCAGAGATAGACTTTTCTCGATTGTCCCTTTAATTCCTGTGCCAATAAAGCAATCACGCAATCGCTTAATTCCTCCCAATCGCCGAGATATAGCGGGGAAATCGCCAAACAACGCAGATCGAAGTAAGGAGCAAGGTTTTTAATCTGACGATGGTATAGTTGGCCGCTGCCATCCATTCCGGGTAAAAATACAAACAGGGGATAATCGGGACGGGGATGACGGGGAATAATCCAACTGACAGGTTGTTCCATTGTGCGAGAAGCGCGATCGATGTTAAAAAAGTTTTTTCTGGTTATCTATTTTAAGGATAATCAATATTAGAGAGATTTGCCAATTTTAATAGTACGATTAACTCCCAACCTATGGATTGTTTCTCCCTGCTCGCCAACCCCTGATAACTGATAACTGATAACTGATAACTGATTAACTGAGCCAAATTTTTAGGCCGCCGCTAAATTAGCAGCCACGAAATCCCAATTAACCAACTTGGTTAAAAAGTCGCTGATGTAATCGGGACGACGATTTTGGTAGTCGAGATAATAAGCGTGTTCCCACACATCCATAGTTAAGAGGGGAACCTGTCCGGCGGTTAAAGGATTGTCAGCGTTGCCGGTTTTGGTGACTTTGAGAGTACCGTTATCGAGAACCAACCAAGCCCAACCGCTACCGAATTGAGTCGCTCCGGCGGTTTTGAAAGCTTCGACAAATTTCTCGAAACTGCCGAAATCTGCGTTAATTTTAGCGGCTAAAGCACCAGTAGGCGCACCGCCACCCGCCAGTTTCATGCAGTCCCAATAAAAACTATGATTCCATGCTTGGGCGGCATTGTTGAAAACCCCAGCTTTAGAAGCATCACCAGCAACCTTAACGATAACTTCTTCTAAAGAGAGAGCATCGAGTTCCGTATCTTTGACCAAACCGTTATAGTTATTGACATAAGCGGCGTGGTGCTTGTCGTGGTGGAATTCTAGAGTACTTTTGGTGATGCAAGGCTCTAAGGCAGTGTAATCGTAGGGTAAAGGGGGAAGTGTGTAAGCCATCTGTTGTTCTTTATATCCTCTCTTGAGAGCTTGTTTAAGGTAGTGTTGATAAAACTTTACATCCTTGATCATAGCACCGAAGGAGACTTGATCAGTGATCACTAATCGATCAGCTTTTTTCTCCCTTCTCCCCCCTCCCTTCTCCCTGATAGGTGTAGGTTTATTATAAAGAGGTGAGCAGTCACACACTCAAGGTGAGAACATCAAGCTAGAGATTTAGAGGAGCATCGTGAAAGGCAATGCCGAAAAACAAATATCTCAAGCAGTGGTTGTGCATAGTTTCAGAGCATCTCAAGACTGAGACGATGGATACTACTCTCTCACAGTGGCCGTTCTTTTCCACGTCTTTAGGGAGTCCGGCTCGGTTTTTTTTCGCCGCAGTGACAGCAATTCTCAGTTTTAGAGCAAGCCTTTTAGGAATTTAAAGAACATTTTAAAGGGGGATTTTTGGGGCAACTTTGGGTGTACTATCACCTCAAAAGCCTGAAGACTCGTGAAATGAAATTCGCCATCCCATTGAATTTTACCCCGTATTATGCGAACTAACTCCCAAAAGCCTTGCTACAGGGCAAATTGAGAATTGCTGCCCTATGTATTTATTTCTATTTTCTGGTTCTTCGGTTTGTGTTATGCAATGGACGGGGGTTATAAGGGATGAAACCCTTATAGCTGGACTTCCCCGTTGACAAAAGGCCATAACCTGTGCTGTAGAAGGGATTAAGAGAATTTCCGCCGCCCCGTTACTGGGTACAAATCAGGGAAACTCCCAATAAATCTAACGCT
>NZ_SFBO01000162.1:0-38005 GCF_007095705.1 Microcystis sp. Msp_OC_L_20101000_S702 | reverse complement strand
CTATTTATGAATGTCTGAATGATGCCCATCTGAAACATAAAAAAGAACTGGATTCCTTGCTGACTCTACGATTTCAGAAGTTTAATAAATCTCAGATTATGAACGTCTAAAGTATATTATCGGAATAGCCATCTGATTGTTAACGGTGATTATAATCCTAGAGAAGATTCTTTTTTTCCTATCACTGCATAGAAGGGATCAGCAACCATAATTCCTAACATTTGCAGGAAACTGGGGGTAGTAGCAGGACGAACGATCGCCTGTACTTCCCTAAATCCCGCCACCGATTTAAAATAGGATTTCACTAACGCTACCCGGCCTAAATCGCTATTATCGCGCCAAGCAGCGATCGCTTTTTGGTAAAACATCCGATTGGAAAAACTGACCACCACCAGACCATTAGGCTTTAAAATGCGATACAGTTCCGCAAAAATCGCCTCTGGATACTGCAAATACTGCATCGACACCGTGATTAACACCGCATCAAAAGAACTATCCCCTAGGGGCAATTTTGGCTGTGCATTGAGGTCTTGGATAAAATAACTATGCAAGCGGGGATTTTTGGCTAACTCCTCCCTATTCATCCCGTGACCTTCGATATGCTCGAATTCCATCTCCTCCGGTAAATGGGACACCCAGCTGCTCATCAGGTCTAAAATGCGCGTATTCGGCGATAATATCTCTCGATAGAGAGCGGTTAATCGATCGATAAAACCCTCATCCACGTGGGTGACAAAGCGGGGAAAAGCATAAAAATCGCTGTCTTTGGTCGGATCGAGTTTAGTTCTTTCTTCGGGTCGGAGCATTTTTGTCAAGTTAATTTTACTATTCTTAACATACCCCACAGACAGAAAAAAGGGTTAACCGAACTGGTCAACCCCTAGGCTTGGGAACGCGCTGTAAATCTTAGCTTTGAACGACTAGCTTAACGTTAGCGTTTTGCAGACCGCGCTGTTTCACTTCGGATAGGGTTTTGTTCACAGCGTATTTTTGGTTGATCGAGTTGATCAATTCGGTTTGATTGTGTTTTTTGGCCACACCCCAGAGGTCAGCGATTAAATCAAAACTGCCGTCGGTATTGCGGGACCAACCGAGATCATATTCGCCATCGAGAACAGCAACGATGTCAGAGCGAACCCGTTGACCGTTGTAACCACGAACATCGGCTTCGGTTTTCACGCTAATGCCGAGGTCGCGGAGAGAAGCTTTGAGGATTTCGGCATCGGTGATTTTGGTCCGGAGAGTGCTGAAATGAGACATTGGAATTTCCTCTTTGTAGATTAAGAATTAACAACAACAGATTGAGAGTTAAAGAGTGCCGCCAAGCGGCTTTTCGAGGCATTGCTAGTCCCTGAGAACTAGCCTTTCATCCCGTTGGGAGCGGGCGAAAGTCTGTTAGAACTCCAATCGCTGGTACTCAGCGACGGAGGCCGAAGCAGGTCGGGCGCGTTGTCTGGCCCAATCACGCAGGGCAGTTACCTGTTCGGTCATGGTGCGAGATAGGGGCAGAGTCGCCTTAATCGCCGCAATAATGTCTAATTGCGTGAATTCGCGATCTTGGGCGAAGGCCTCATACATGGCGGCAATCAGCGCCTGTTCTATTTCCGCACCGGAAAACCCATCGGATACCTTGGCTAACTGCTCCAAATCGAAGCGAGAAATGTCGGAGCGTCGTTTAGTCAGGTGAATATTAAAGATATCTTGTCTTTCTTCGGAATTGGGCAAATCGACAAAGAAGATTTCATCGAAGCGCCCCTTGCGGAGAAATTCCCCCGGTAGCCGTTCAATCCGGTTAGCTGTGGCCATAACGAAGACGGGCGAGGTTTTTTCCTGCATCCAAGTCAGGAAGGAGCCGAAGATGCGGCTAGAGGTTCCCCCATCGGAATCGGCGGATCCTGTACCACCGGCAAAAGCTTTATCTAATTCATCGATGAAAAGAATGGCCGGAGAGATGGATTCGGCAGTTTTTAAGGCATTACGCAGGTTAGCCTCGGACCGTCCCACCATGGAACCATCGTAAACCCGTCCCATATCTAAGCGCAGGAGCGGTAAACTCCAGAGGCGCGAGGTGGTTTTGGCAATTAAGGACTTACCACAGCCCGGTACTCCTAAAATTAGCATTCCTTTCGGTTGGGGGAGTCCGTAACCTCTGGCTCTTTCTGTAAAGGCGTTCGAGCGCTGTTTTAACCATTTTTTTAGTTCTTCCAGACCGCCGACGGCATTGATGGTCTCGTCCTCTTCAATGTATTCTAAAATTCCGTTGCGGCGAATCAGTTGTTTTTTCTCGGAAAGGACGATTTCTACCTCGTCTTCCGTTAATTTGTTGGCTTTTACATAGGCCTTGCGGTAAACTTTTTCGGCTTCATCTTTGGTTAAACCCAAGGCCGCTTTCAGCAGTTTTTCCCGGACCTCTGTGGTGGTACGACGATTTTGATTTTTGCCTAGGTGTTGCGAGAGAACCGTATCCAACTCTCCCATGTCCGGCAGGGGAAAATCTAGAACTACCACGTCTTTCTCTAGTTCTATGGGGACTTCTTGCAGGGGAGACATTAAAATAATGATTTTTTCGGTTCCTTTAAAGCTGGCGATCGCATCTCTTAACCAGCGAGTCACCGGAGCAGAAGTGATGAACGGATGCAGGTCTTTAAAGATGTAGATACCCCCTTCCCGTTGACGCACTACCCATTCGATCGCCGCTTCTGGCGACACGGTATTATGTTGACTGGTTTGGCGCGGTTGACCCAGTTCGATCATGCCGTGGGTGACAGTCCAGACAAACACCCGTCGATGTTGTGTATTTAGTTGGGCTATTTTGCTGATGGCTTCTTCCGCCCTTTCCTCCTCGGAGGTGACGAGGTAAATCAGGGGATACTGAGCCTTGACGAGAATTCCTAGCTCTTCTTTCATAACATCGACCCTATTTGTGGTAACGGTTTTGACCTTGGGCGGCTGATGGCTGTAGATGCCTTGTTCGGCTACTGAGAGTTTAGCAGGGAACTAAGGCTGCTTCTCCTTCTGTGGTTCCTTGAGCGCCAACGGGTTCGGGAACTTCGATCGGGAACTCGTCGCCCACTATTGCGGGCTGGCGTTTGATCGACCTTAGCCGATCTTCTTTCATCACTAACGCGGCATCACACTCGGGACAGACATGAACCTGATAGGTTTTGCCGTAGGCGGCGGCTTCGATTTCTTCTACCTTTTCGGGGTATTTTAGGTAGAAAGCGATCGCTTTTTCCACCAGCCCTGACATCGATTCTTCATCGATCGCGGCTTTGATTTTCAGTTGACGATGGACTCCAGGGGGAAGGTACAGTGTGACTTTTTGCTTGTCTTGCATATCACTAAATTGGTTTACCCGGGTATGTGTCTCTACTATAACCACTGTCTTTCTCTCCTGTCAAGATGGTAAGCTGTTATAACGGCATAATTGTAACATTTCTTTACAATTGTTGGGGAAGTGGGGTGTGGGGTGTGGGGTGTAGGGTGTGGGGAGAATAAAGCTGCCTTTTGCCTTTTGCCTTTTGCCTTTTGCCTTTTGCCTTTTGCCTTTTGCCTTTTGCCTTTTGCCTTTTGCCTTTTGCCTTTTGCCTTTTGCCTTTTGCCTCCTGTCTCCTGTCTTTTGCCTCCTGAATTCAGCCAACCCTAATTACTATTGATGCGACTTAAAAAAGCTTGTAGGCGCTCGCTGTGGGGATTATTAAAAAAGGTGTCGGGATCGCCTGCTTCTTCGATGACACCTTGATTAAAGAACAAAACCTTGTTAGAGACTTCCTTAGCGAACTGCATTTCGTGGGTGACGACTACCATAGTCATACCGTCATCGGCCAATTGACGCATGACGTTTAACACTTCCCCGACTAATTCCGGATCTAGGGCCGAAGTGGGTTCATCAAATAAAATCACCTCTGGTTTCATGCAGAGACTGCGAGCGATCGCCACCCGTTGTTTTTGGCCTCCCGATAATTGGTCGGGATAAACATCGGCTTTTGGTGCTAATCCCACCTTTTCCAGATAATGAATTGCCGTATCCTTAGCCTCATTTTCCGAGTGGTGTAACACTTGCTTGGGGGCCAACATCAAGTTTTGTAAAACGGTGAGATGGGGAAAAAGATTAAAGTGTTGAAACACCATACTTACCCGGCTGCGTAAGTTGCGGAGGACGGATTGATTTAACTTCGGGGAAGAGATGTCAATTCCCATCACCTCCAAGCGGCCGCCGTTAATTGTTTCCAAACGATTGAGACAGCGTAAAAAGGTACTTTTGCCGCAGCCAGAGGGACCGATTACCGATACCACATCCCCTTGATAAAGAGTGCCTGTAACTCCTTTAAGTACCTCTAAAGAGCCGTAACTTTTGCGTAAACCTTCACTAACAATCACAGGGGTGGTAGTGGTCATGATGTCCTCTCGTAAAAAATTTTAGATTCTGTATAAAAGTATCCAGATTAGTTTCTGCTAAATTGTATCCTTGACGACATTTTATCAAGAGGAATAATCATAATACTCAAATAGTCTCTCTACATCTGTCTTGGGTGGGAAGTAGGACGAAATTACTAACTTAGTTGAGCGAAAAAATCAAGGAGAAACAATTAAAAAATGATTAAATTTTGGCGAGGGCGGGCGGTACAGAGAGTTATCTTTGCCTTGTTAGGATTAGTTTTAGCGCTCGGATTAACTGTTATTCCGGCTTTTTCTCAGACTCCTCCTAATCCTTTTCGAGTCGCCACAGAAGCGACTTTTCCGCCCTTTGAATTTCAACAAGGGGGACAATTAACTGGGTTTGATATCGATTTAATGCGGGCGATTGGCAAGGAAGCCGATCTCAACATTGACTTTAGAAATTTACCCTTTGATGGCATTATTCCGGCTCTACAAGCGAGAACAGTGGAAGCCGCTATTAGTGGCATGACCATCACCGCCGAACGCGCTCAAGCGATTTCTTTTTCTCGACCTTATTTTAGGGCTGGTTTAGCGATCGCTGTTCGGGAAGATAATAAGACGATTAAAAATTTTGAAGACTTAAAAGGCAAAAGAATTGCCGTCCAAATTGGCACAACAGGAGCCTTAGAAGCGACAAAAATACCTGGAGCAGTGGTTAGTCAATTTGACTCGGCGGCTTTAGCTTTGCAGGAATTAATTAATGGTCGAGTTGAGGCGGTAGTTAACGATAAACCCGTGACTTTGTATGCAATTAAACAAGCGGGTTTAAGGGGAGTAAAGGTGGTCGGAGAATTATTAACGGAGGAATTCTACGGCATTGCTTTACCCAAAAATTCCCCCTATCTCCAGTTAATTAATGATGCTCTCGGTCGAGTTATAGAAAGTGGTCAGTACGATGTTATTTTTAGGCAATGGTTTGGAGAAAAACCGCCAGAATTACCCTTAGTTGCCCCAGCTTTAAAGAATTTACAGGAATCGAGGTTTAACTGGGGAGAATTATTCTATAACCTGATTGTGAAAGGGGTTCCCTGGACAATTCTGTTAACGGTTCTGTCTTTTCTTTTCGGGTTAATCGGCGGAACTTTAGTGGCTATTGCCCTGATTTCTCCCTACAAATGGTTAAAAATAATTTGCCGCATCTATGTGGATTTCTTTCGGGGAACACCGATGCTGGTGCAATTATTCTTGATCTATTTTGGTTTGCCCGGGTTGTTCCGAGAAATTGGCTTAAATATCGACTTAGATCGTTTACCGGCGGCCCTATTTGCCCTAAGTTTAAATGTAGCGGCCTATTTAGCTGAAATTATGCGCGGCGGTATTCAATCGATCGATAATGGTCAATGGGAAGCTTGTTCTAGTTTAGGGATGTCCCCAGTGCAAACCATGCACGAGGTGATTTTTCCCCAAGCTTTTCGCCGGATGTTGCCGCCCTTGGGGAATGAATTTATCACCCTAATTAAAGATACCAGTTTAGCGGCAGTAATCGGTTTTGAAGAATTATTCCGGCAAGGTCAATTAATGGTGGC
This sequence comes from Microcystis sp. Msp_OC_L_20101000_S702, assembly GCF_007095705.1. NCBI lineage: Bacteria > Bacillati > Cyanobacteriota > Cyanophyceae > Chroococcales > Microcystaceae > Microcystis > Microcystis sp. Msp_OC_L_20101000_S702. The sequence goes on along the minus strand of NZ_SFBO01000162.1, from coordinate 32,039 downwards.
CACTACCTATAAAGCTTTCGAGATTTATATCGCTGTTGCTGTAGTTTATTTGGTTTTAACTACCCTTTCCTCTGTGGTATTTAAGCGCTTAGAGATTTATATGGATCCCCTACATAAATCTAAACAGGAATAGAAAGCTTAGACGCAACAGATGGGAACTGATAAGTAATAGGGCAAAATTAATTTCTTGGTTAGGATAGGCAAGAGGCAAGAGGTAGTTAGATAGGGTTTGCTGAATAAATGTGAAATATAGACGAGGTAAGTTGATAATTTTTAACGCCTACCTACTTAACATTGCACCGGAGAAAGGAGAAGGGAACTTTTTTGACTTATCTCCGTGGCATATTTGCCCCTTTAATCGTGTCGCGGATGACGATTTTTTGTTCTTTGGAATAACCGGCAAAAGAACGAGTAGCAAGTAACTCGATTTCTACCCCCGTACCCGATCGCAAGGATTCCACAGGTAAGGGTAATTGACCGATATCCAGAATAAATTGATTGCCCTCCTGTCGGATTAAATTAGCAGGCATATCTCCTTCATAGCGAGTGACAAAATCAGTTCTGGGACTGGTTTGCAGGTCGTCTGCTTGCCAACGAGTGACGCGATAACGCAGTTTAAATTTAGTGCCAATTAAATTCGATTGGGAAGCTTTATCTTCGAGAAAAAGCCTTAAATCAGTACCATTTCCTGTAATACCTTTTGCTTCTAATTGGGTGACATCTCGTTCAAAAACAGCATTATAAACGACAAATTCCGTAACATTATTGCGTTTTTGAGTGGTTCCCTCGATCCACAATTCACTGGGGACAGTTACCTTCATTTCCTTTTGAGCATCAAGGGTTAAAGTAAAACGCTGATTAGCAAACCGGTTAAACTCTTGGGGGGCATTCCAAATTAAAATAAAAGAACGTTCCGATCGATCTAATAAAATCCGATATTGATCATCGATCAGGGAACCGGGAGAAAATAAAGACATTGCCCCAGTACGAGTTTCCCAACTATTTTTAGATAGAATATAACCCCGTTCTTTTAACTCCGAAAGAGGAACAGTTGCGCTCGGTTGATCGGCAGTTAAAGGGCGATCGATTTGAATTAAAGTTAACTGTCCCAAACGTCCCTCGCGACCGTTACGACCACTATTACCCGTCGCCCCATCCAGACCGTCCTGACAGCTAAATTCTCTGGTGGTACAGCTATAATTGGCATCACCCGGCCTACCGCTGCAGGTTTGAATTGTCCAGAAAGGTTGGGAACAGCGACAACCCTTGCCCCCTTGGCCTCCCTGACCCCCAAAACCCCCGGCGCCTCCAGCCGCATTGACCGTTACTTGTCTTAAAAAATCTAAATTAGTAGCATAGAGGGTTAAAGCGCCGCCATTGCCCCCATCACCACCATTACCCCCATTGCCACCGTTACCACCACCGGCCGCCTGGAGATTTCGTGTGACGTTGCTAGGTTGACCGCTACAGTTGCCATCGCTGCCATTGCCGCCATTTTCACCATCGACCCCTTTTTGTCCTGAAATATCGAGTTTTAGGGGAGAACCATCGAGAAAAAGGGTTAAACTGTCACTATTTTTGCCTTGGCCGCCGACCTTGCCAGCTTTCCCGCTTTGGCCTTGTTTACCGAAAGTCTGTACATCGGAACCTTGGGCTAACCAAGAACAGCGATCGCCCGTCACCGTGGCGGGCATTAGGTACGGTAAAGGGAGAAAAAAGGTGAATATTAATGATTTAGCCCAGAAATTCATGATTTTAGCGAATTTATCCGCAAAGACTCCGATCAATTCCCTCTTGATGACTTTTGGATCTAGATTTTTGTTTCCCCTCTATCAATAAGGTGCGCTATCATCCTACACTTACTTTGAGAAGGAAACAGCCAATCGCGAGGGTTACGCGCGTGAAAAAAGTATTAGCTATTATTTTGGGTGGCGGGGCCGGAACTCGCCTTTATCCGTTAACGAAACTGCGGGCAAAACCCGCCGTCCCCCTAGCGGGAAAATATCGCTTAATCGATATTCCCGTCAGCAATTGTATTAACTCCCAGATTGACAAAATCTATGTGTTGACGCAATTTAATTCCGCTTCCCTCAATCGTCACCTCAATCGTACCTATAATTTTACGGGTTTTAGCGATGGTTTCGTGGAAGTTTTGGCGGCTCAACAAACCATGGAGAATCCTCAATGGTTTCAAGGCACGGCCGACGCAGTACGACAATATATCTGGACGATGAAGGATTGGGATATCGATGAATATCTAATTCTCTCCGGAGATCATCTCTATCGCATGGACTACGGTAAGTTCATCGAACGCCATCGGGAAACCAACGCCGATATCACTTTATCGGTGGTTCCCATCGATGAACGTCGGGCCTCCGCTTTTGGGGTGATGAAAATTAATGATTCGGGGCGAATTGTCGATTTTTATGAGAAACCCAAAGGGGCAGAATTGGAAAGAATGCGGGTAGATACGACGATTTTAGGCTTAAGTCCCGACCAAGCTCGTCAAAGTCCCTACATCGCTTCCATGGGAATTTATGTCTTTAAAAAGAATGTTTTAATCGATCTGCTCGATGCCAATAAAGAACAGACCGATTTCGGCAAGGAAATTATTCCCTCGGCGGCTAAAGACTACAATCTTCAGGCTTATTTATTTAAGGGTTACTGGGAAGATATCGGGACGATTGAGGCCTTTTATGAGTCTAATCTCGCCCTGACTCAACAACCAAATCCCGCCTTTAGTTTCTACGACGAAAAAGCCCCCATCTATACCCGTTCTCGCTATCTGCCACCCACAAAAATGCTCAATTGTACGGTGACAGAATCGATGATTTCTGAAGGTTGTATTCTCAAAGAATCTCGCATCCATCACTCGATTTTAGGTATTCGTAGTCGAGTCGGCAAAGACTGCACGATCGAGGATACAATGCTGATGGGAGCCGACTTTTATGAGTCTTTCCCCGAACGGGAAAGTCTGATCGGAAATGCCAAAATTCCCGTGGGTATCGGTCCCGGTTCCACTATTCGTCGGGCAATTGTGGACAAAAATGCTCGCATTGGTTCCAATGTTTTAATTGTTAACAAAGATCGTGTGGAAGAAGCTAATCGCGAAGATTTAGGTTTCTATGTTCGCAGCGGCATCGTGGTTATTTTCAAAAATGCCACTATTCCCGACGGCACGGTAATTTAATCTATCAGTTATCAGTTATCAGTTATCAGTTTTTCCATTTTTCTAGTTATTATCGCTTGAATATAGCCGCAGGCTGATGGCTTCAGCTAATTGCCTAGACAATTCCCTTGAAACCCTATCCTTTTCTAGAAGTGATAGCAAAATCTCCCGAGCAGCTCTTCTGAAAATCAGAAAAATTTCTATATTTTTGCATCCGATTTTAAGTTTATCAATTAACCTTAAATTAAAAGCCTAGGGCTTAGATAGAAGCCATTCAAAGGATATTTATGAAAGCCAAAATCGCGATCGCTTGTCAGGGAGGCGGCAGTCAAACTGCTTTTACTGCCGGTGCATTAAAAGCATTATTTGACAATAAAGTGCAAGATTACTTTAATATTGTCAGTCTCAGTGGTACTTCTGGAGGTGCTATCTGTGCCTTTTTCACTTGGTACGCTCTCAAAAAAGGTGATAGCGTCGTTTGGAAAAGAATGATTGATTTTTGGGAAGATAATAGCGCTCGAACTCCCCAAGAACAACTATTTAATGACTCAGCTATTAAAGCTCTAGAATTGGCCAGCAAAGGATTAATTCCCCAGTATAATCTCAGTCCTTCCTCTCCGATTACTAAAACCTTATTTTCTATAGCTACCTACGGTTTACGCAGTCGCTTTACCAACTTTGATCAGTTACTAAGAGCGCATATTGACTTCTCGGAATTAGCCACTTGGGGAGCTAAACCAGAACCCCCAGTTTTATTAATTGGGGCCTGTAATATCCTGACAGGAAAGTTAAGTAAATTTAACTCGCGCCAGGAAGCAGTTAAAATTGAACATATCCTAGCTTCTGCTTGTGTTCCTAACATTTTTCCTGCTGTCACCATTGAAACTATGGCCTACTGGGATGGACTATTTTCCGATAATCCCCCGATCCGTTCTTTAATTCGCCGTGAATTTGTTGGAATCGAAAATATTCCCGATGAAATTTGGGTAATTAAAATTAATCCCACCTCTAGAGACAAGATCCCCGTGCAATCCGATGATATTGCTGATCGCCGCAATGAATTAGAAGGCAATGTTTCCCTATTTCAAGGTCTCGATCAGATTGAGTTGATCAATCAATTATTTCTTAAAGGAGCCTTTAAAGAGGAATTTTTGCGCGAGATCGCCTTAACAGAACCATTTAAAATTCCTAAATCTTTCCCAGAAGATCCCGATCAAGATTACCATATCCCGATGATCGAAATGTCTGCGGAATTAGCCAATAGTCTCAACTATGAAAGTAAACTTGATCGCTCTCCTGCCAATATCCAGCGTCTGATCGCTGACGGCGAAAAACAGGGAAAACAATTTCTAGAACATCGACTAAAAGCTATGGGTTTAGGATAATTTTTGAGGTTTCAAAAACGGCAAAAATAAGGATTAAATGGCATGAAATCTGTCAATAGACTATTTAATTGATTATTATTCATTCTTAATTCTCCTAACTACTGACTACTGGCTACTGACTCCTAACCCTAACAACAATTTTTGATTTTTACAAGAGGTCTAATGATCACTGATTTTCATTGACTAATACCCGTCCGGATAGATCGTAAATCATAACATCCCATTGCCCATTTTTTGCCGCTTCAAAAGCCACTTTAGAACCATCGGCACTGATGATCGGATTGCGTACTTCCGCGAGCAGATCGGGAGCAATTTCCCTTCTCTGTTGAGTTTGTCGATCATACAGATAAATAGCCGTTTTTCCCTGACGACTAGCAGTAAAAACGATATAACGACCATCTTCACTAATGGAAGGACTAGAAGCGATCTGATCGAGAGAATTTAGTCCGGGTAAAGACAGTAAACGGCGATCAATAGCATCAAAAAGATAGATAGCTTGGGAACCATTGCGATCGGAAGCAAAAACGAGATAGCGAGAGGCAAGATAGGGAGTTAATTCACTAGCAGCACTATTTAAACTTCTCCCCCCTCGATCGAAAGGAAAAGACAATAAACTGGGATAACCCGCACATCCAGTTAACAAACTAATTACAGCAACAAGACTAATAAAAAAATAACGTTTCACGGTTTGGGACTTTCAACGGGACTGCCATCGGCAATATCTAACTCGATATTCGGACCGCGATCGAGAACCTCCACATCCCATTGTCCCCGACGAGCGGACTCAAAGACAAGATAACGACCATCGGGACTAAGACGGGGATTTCGCAACCAACCGCGATAATTTTGACTCAATAACTCAGAACGATCGGTAATGCGATCATATAAAGCGATGACGGGACGACCTTCAATAATCACCACATAAGCCAGATAACGCCCCGTTTGGCTTAAACTAGGGCTATCGGTAATTTCTTGACCCGTATATAATCCCCCTAGGGTCTGGTATTGTTTTGTCTGCAAATCATACAGCAGTATCTGATTACTACCGCGACGATTAGACAGCAAAGCCAGCCAACGACCATCACCACTCAGGGCAGGTTTTTCGTCATTATAGCGACTATTGAGGGTTCCTGTAGATAAACCGGGGTTATTGAGATTACAACCGCCTATAACCCCTAAAAACAAGCAGATAAACAGGAAAAAGGGAGCTTTGGTCATCGGACCTACTCCTTAATAATCAAACCTAGTCGGATGATCATTACTCGACTCCCGTTCACTATTATCCGGTCTCTGCCAATCTTCTCGATCGCCGGTATCGCTAGGATCGATCGGTTGATAATCGACGTATTCCCCTTTAAATGGCGGATCATCCTCAATTATTGGGCGAGGACGACGTTTTTGGCTAGTGCGGGGCGGTTTACTGCTCGTTTCTTCACTAGGGGGACGACGACGGGGACGGGAACTGGTTTCTTCCCAATCATCACCGCTACGGCGCTGATCATAAACATCTCGATCGCTAGTGGGGGAACTATTGCGGGGACGACGATTAGCGGTTTTGCGACTGCCGGTATCGGCCGGCCGACGGGTGCGGGTGCTGCGGGGTTCCTCGTCCTGATAACTAGAAGTGCGGGAAGAGCGGGGATCATCGTAACCGCGTAAACGGGGATTATCTTCGTAACGTTCCTCCGGTTCGTAGGTGTCGAGGGGTTCCAATTCGGCCCGATATTCCCGACTCACAGGACGTTCATCCACAAAAGACGTGCCGCGGCGGGCCTGTTCCGTGGTTAAACCCCTTAATTTTACCGTCTCGAAGGCAAAAAACACCGCTGCCCCGGTCAGCAGAAATTGTCCGAATTGCAAAATTGGATCCAGTCGCCACCCTTGAAAAAGTAGAATTAAACCGCACAATAACCCAACGGCGGCAAAAAATATATCATGATCGCGGGAAAGTTCCGGCCGCACCGAGCGCAGGAAGTATAACCCGGCTCCGGCCACTGCCAGAAAAATTCCTAAGATACTGGCCGAATTCAGCCCAAAATTGACCATCTTTATCTCCCTTCTCGGTGCTTAAATTTAAGAATCGAGTCTTTATCTCTAGCCCTCAGCTTTCAGAAGCAATCCTGCTGTTTTTAACTCTAGGCATCGAGCTATATTCTAACCCCAAAGTCTAGCAATATATTGACCACCCTCGTTCACACAACTATTGTTATGGGAGTGCGGAGATTTTATCAGTGATCAGTAAACAGTAAACAGTAATCAGTGAACTGAAAACTGATCACTGATAACAAGGGCCGAATCTAAGTCCTGATTGGTTAAGCTAAAAGCTTTGATATGCTTAGTTTCTAACCTTCTTTTTAGGTAGGAGAATTGTCAGATTCTGTCTTTTGCCTGTTGCCTGTTGCCCCTTGCCTTCAGAAGCTGATCACTGATCACTGAAAAGGCTGACGGCTGAGATTTTAACAAAATCTTTAGAAGTTACCCATTGACAGGATTGACTAAATGTGATAAACGGGTTTCGGGCATTTTAACGTGATTTCTTGATCACTTTTGAGCGATCGCTTCTGAAAGGAGGGATTTTCCTTGATGCACATCATGGTTAATTTGTCAAGTACCTAAGTCCTAATCTTGATAAGATTCAGACAGAAATTTTTCTGTCATATCATAGAATTAACTTAACCCAGCCAAGGGGGAATTAGCATAGAATATGATCATAATTCAGGCTGAACATATAGTCTGTTTGTATTCATAGTCCATTCAATCCATAGAATAAGGTGTGAGGATTGACCCATGTCAAAACTATTCAAGAATATAGCAAAGGTAACTCCTTTAGTATTAGGTGCTTCCGTGGCAGCTGCTGGCAGCGCAGTGGCTCAAACTATGTCGGGGACACCTCAACTGAAAATTGATCCGGCTGCGCAGCAGCAACTCGATCGTATTCAGAGTGCCCAAAATAGTCAGCAGATTAATACGAGTGTCTATCAAGGTTCCATGTCCCAGGTGACTAGCGTTAACCAACTGCGGGACGTATCTCCCACCGCTTGGGCCTACGAGGCATTAAGAAGCCTTGTGGAACGTTACGGTTGTATCGTTGGTTATCCTGACCGTACCTTCCGTGGTGATCGCGCTACCACTCGTTGGGAATTTGCCGCCGGTTTAAACGCTTGTTTAAACGTCATGGAACGTTTAATTCAAGATGGTGTGGGTGTACTCAGAGAAGACATCGATAAATTAAAACGTCTTGTTCAAGAATTTGAAAGCGAACTAGCGGCTTTAGGGGCGAGAGTAGATAACCTCGAACAGCGCGTTTCTTTCTTGGAAAATAATCAATTTTCTACCACCACCAAACTCAGAGGTGAGGTAATCTTCAGTGTCGCCGATAGCTTCGGTGGTCGAGCTGCCATTAGAAATACCAACGGTACGGTAACTGGTGCCAGCAATCAAGATGAAAGTCAAACAGTATTTAATAATCGGGTTCGTCTCAACTTTGAAACCAGCTTCACCGGTAAAGATTTGTTAAGAACCCGTTTACAAGCGGGTAACTTTAACAACACTTTTAACCAAAGTGGTCCGACGAGAACCAACATGACCCGTCTAGCATACGATAATGGCCGGGACAACGATGTCACCATCGATGACTTGTTCTACCGCGCTCCCATCGATACTCCCTTCGGTAAAATCACCGTTTGGGTTGGTGCTAACGAGTTAAACCTAGATGACGTTTTCATCACTACTAACCCCTTCCTCGCCGATAGCGGTACAGGTGCTTTGTCTCGCGGTCAACGCTACAATAACATCGTCTTCCGCGGTCCCGATGGTGTTGGTGCGGCGGTCAGATTTAATGTCGGGGATGTTTTCCAAGTCACAGGAACCTACCTAGCTAGTGGTGGGACTGATGGAGCCAGCAATCCTAACCCCGGTAGCGGTTTATTTAACGGCTCCTACAGTGCGGGTGCTCAGGTTGGTTTCTCCTTCATCAAATTTGCCGATATTAACTTCGTCTATGTTCGCAGTTATCAAACTGCGGATAGTATGAGTTCTGGTTTATTCGGTAACGTCAGCAGCCCTCTGACTGAGCGTCCCTTCGGTAACGTTGCTACTGTAGCCGACCGTTTCGGTCTTCAAGCGAGCGCCCAGGTTATCCCTGGAGTCTTAAATCTAGGGGCATGGGGGGGTTATGCCAATGCCTCGGCCACGGGAGTTAATGCTGCGATCGGAGACAATAACACTGGTATCTGGTCTTGGAACCTTAATCTTTCCGTCCTCGACCTCTTTGCCGAAGGTGCGGCCTTCTCTTTAGGTGGTGGTCAAGTACCCCGTTCCGATAAAGAAAGCAGAACCTCTTACATGGTAGAAGCCCAGTATAAGTTCCCAGTCACCAAAAACATCCTGATTACTCCCGGTGCCTATGCGGTCTTCAACGGTAACAACCAAGGTAACTCCGTTTTGGTTGGTGTCATCCGGACAACTTTCCGTTTCTAAGCTGAGTTGACGGACTTGAAAAAACGGTGGGATTTGTAGATCTCACCGTTTTTTTTACTTTTAACTTTTCACTGGATATAGCCATTTATGAGAAGATGATCGGAGCGTCCCAAACGCTGCTATATTTACTTCGCCTATTTAGTTGCTTATCTATGCACTCTCTGTCTTTCCCCCGTCGCACTAAAATTGTGGCCACGATTGGCCCAGCCTCGCAAAATAAGGAAACATTACGTCAGATGATCAAGGCGGGGGCGACGACATTTAGATTAAACTTTTCCCATGGCGATCACGATTACCATCGTCACAGCATTAACCTGATCCGTCAGTTAGCCTTTGAACTCAATCAACCGATTGGCATCCTTCAGGATCTACAGGGGCCAAAAATTCGTTTAGGTAAATTTGCCTGTGGGTCGATTACCCTGAAACCGGGGGAACCCTTTATCCTTACTTCTAGGGATGTGGAATGTAATCAGGAAATCAGTTCCATTAGCTATCCCTCTCTGGCCCAAGAAGTCCCAGAAGGTTCGAGAATTCTGCTCGATGATGGTAAAGTCGAAATGCGGGTGGAATCAGTGGATCGTTTGAAAGGCGACCTGTCCTGTCGCGTGGTGGTTGGGGGTGTCTTATCCAGTAATAAAGGGGTAAATTTTCCCAACGTCTATCTGTCGGTGAAAGCTTTAACCGATAAGGACAAAAAGGATTTAATGTTCGGACTGCTGTGGGATGTGGATTGGATCGCCCTTAGTTTTGTGCGTAATCCCCAAGATATCCTCGAAATTAAAGAATTAATCGCCAGTGCGGGGAAATCTATCCCCGTGATCGCTAAAATTGAAAAACACGAAGCGATCGAGGAAATGGAGGCAATTTTATCCCTCTGTGATGGTGTTATGGTGGCTAGGGGGGATTTAGGAGTAGAATTACCAGCCGAAGACGTGCCAATCCTGCAAAAACGCCTGATTAATACCGCTAATCAGCTAGGCATCCCGATTATCACCGCCACTCAAATGCTTGACAGTATGGCCAGTAATCCTCGTCCCACCCGTGCCGAGGTTTCGGACGTGGCCAATGCGATTTTAGATGGCACTGATGCGGTCATGCTTTCCAATGAAACGGCTGTGGGTCATTATCCCATCGAAGCGGTGGCAACCATGGCCCGCATTGCCGAAAGGATCGAACGGGAACAGATCAACAGTACCGCTCGCTCTAACAATAAACAATCGATTCCTAACGCTATTTCCTCGGCAGTTAGTCAAATTGCCGAACAATTGGGGGCAGCGGCAATTATTACCCTGACAAAAACCGGCTCTACTGCCCGTAATGTCTCCCGATTTCGCCCCAAAACCCCGATTTTAGCCGTTACCCCCCATCGGGAAGTGGCACAGCAGTTACAGTTAGTTTGGGGGGTAAAACCGATGTTATTGCTCGATTTACCCTCCACTAGCCAAACTTTTCAAGTGGCGATGAATCTTGCCCAGGAAAATAACCTCCTCGCGGATGGTGATTTAGTGGTGATGACGGCGGGAACTCTGCAAGGGGTGGCCGGTTCCACGGATTTAATTAAGGTGGAAGTGGTAAAATCCCTTTTGGGCAAGGGTACGGGTATCGGCCAGGGTGTGGCCAGTGGCCGGGCGCGAGTGGCCCATAATGCCCGAGAAGTGGGTAGTTTTAGTAGTGGGGAGATTTTAGTCGTTCCCACCACCAGCGCCGAATATGTGGATATGATGCGGAAAGCTGGCGGAATTATCACCGAAGATACCGCGATGAATAATCACGCCGCTACTATCGGTTTAAAATTGGGTATTCCTGTGATTGTCGGGGTTAAAGATGCCACGAAAATTATCCGCGAAGGGGTGATCATTAGTCTCGATGCTCAACGGGGTTTAATTTATTCTGGTATTGGCAAGGGTGCGGCAACTATGAAAAACTGAGTCAGTCATCAGTATTCTCCGAGTCAGGAGTCAGGAGACGCGAGACAGGAGACAGGAGACAGGTTTTATTTATTCTCCCCATCCCCCCATCCCCCCACACCCCACACCCCACACCCTACACCCCACACCCATTTTCACTTGTCTATGAGCGATTCTTACTCTGCTGCCGTCGATAATCCGGCCTATACCGTTGAACAAGCGATCGCTAATATCCATCAAAGAGAAGACCTAGGCGCGCGTTATTATGCTGCTTGGTGGTTGGGTAGATTTCGTGTTCGTCAACCGGAGGCGATTTCGGCCTTAATTGCCGCTTTGGAGGACGAAAGCGATCGCACTCCCGATGGCGGTTATCCCCTGCGACGCAATGCTGCCAGCGCTTTAGGCAAATTAGATGATCTCAGTTGTGTTCCCGCTTTGATTGCCTGTCTCGACTGCGAGGATTATTATGTGCGCGAATCGGCTGCCCAAGCATTGGCAATGCTTCAGGATCGAAGCGCGATCGCACCTTTAGAGAAACTATTAGAGGGTGGCATCGAAGTGGCTGTTTTAGTGGCGGGAAAACCCCATTTAGTCCAACCTTACGAGGCGATTATCGAGGCATTGGGAACCCTGCAAGCGAAGGCAGCGATTCCCCTGATTGAACCGTTTTTAAAGCATTTCGTCGAAAAAGTGCGTTATGCGGCTGCCCGCGCCCTCTATCAACTCACGACTAACCCCCACTATGGCGATATTCTGATTAAGGCCTTGCAAGGGGAAGAATTACAGCTGCGTCGTTCTGCTTTAATGGATTTAGGCGCTACGGGTTATCTGCCAGCTGCCCCTGCGATCGCTAATACTTTGGCGGAAAATAGTCTGAAACTGGTTGCTCTCAAGGAACTTTTAGAAAACCATCTAAAAACTAATTCTAGGGGCGAAAATATCTCGGAAATTCTCACTTTAATGGATAGTTTATTGTAATTAATCATTGGTTATTTTGTATCTAAATTAAAACCGATGCAATCCAGAGGTTTTTATGCTAATTCAAACTGATTATGTCGGCTGGCTGAACGAGACAATCACTCTGTTAAGACAAAAAAACTTTGATAAAGTTGACTGGGAAAACTTGATCGAGGAGATAGAAAGTTTGGGCAGAAGTCAAAAACGTGAACTCCGCAACCGGTTAACCACCATCTTAGAACACTGCCTCAAACTTTGCTATACTGATTACGTTGAGGATTATCGAGGTTGGCAAGAAACTATTAGGCGCAGTCAACGGGAACTAGAAGAACTTTTGAGGGATTCTCCTAGTTTAAAACCCTACTGGGATCAAGTATTTTTAGATTGCTATGCCACGGCTTTAAAAAGCTTGCGAGATAACCCAGATTATCAATCTTTTAACCTTCCCGATGATTGTCCTTTTCCCCAAGAAATTAGTCAGATTTTACAGAAAAAAGTTTGGCGATAAAATTATCTTTAAAAGTTTGTTGGTGGGGTTAGGAGACGGTCAAATCTGAGACGATGTCCGATCAGGTTATACTTTATCTCTATGAGAAATGCTGTAAATAATTGGTTATTTTCTAGGGAAATTCAAACTCATAAAATCCAGAGGTTTTATGCTAATTCAAACCGATTATGTCGGCTGGCTGAACGAAACAATCACTCTGTTAAAACAAAAAAACTTTGATCAAGTTGACTGGGAAAACTTGAGCGAAGAGATAGAAAGTTTGCTAGTCTTAGGCTAAGTTTCTAGGTCATTAGTTTATGGGGTAGCCAAATATCCTAAAACAGGATAGAGTATTGATATTCATACTGTTTATAAGACGATAAAAAAATCCATGGATATACCTGAGCCTTCCCATCGTCTGCCAAGTATAAAGAAGAATAAAGCAACAAGCACTGTTGGGCGTGGCAAAACTGTCCAACTTACTGAGAAACTAGCTTTTTCAGCTTGGAATAACAGCAGTGTTAGTCTGAGTCTTGGTAATAGCATTGAACATTATGATTCTTGGGAACAACCTATAGTAATAATCTCAGACGGAGGCTACGGTCTTTTAGGATTTGAAGGTGATACATCAGATCATCTTGACCTACCTGAATGGTATGAACCTCATGTGGAAGCTTGGTCTAAGTTGGCCTTGCCAAATACAACTCTTTGGTTTTGGAACTCAGAAATTGGCTGGGCTGTGGTACATCCAATACTTGAGAAATTTGGTTGGCGATATGTTAATTGTAATATATGGAATAAAGGAAAAGGTCATATTGCAGGTAATGTCAACACAGAAAAAATAAGGCGTTTTCCAGTGGTGACAGAGGTTTGCGTCCAATACGTTAGAGAAGTCAAAATTGCTGACTTAACACTTAAAGAATGGCTCCGAAAGGAATGGTTAAGATCGGGCTTACCTTTGCGTCAAGCTAATTTAGCTTGTGGTGTTGCAGATGCGGCAACAAGAAAATATTTTGACCAAGGACATTTATGGTATTTTCCCCCGCCCGAAATGTTTGAAAAATTAGTTTTCTATGCCAACGAACACGGAAACCCAGAGGGAAAACCCTATTTTTCTAAAAATGGCCAGCGTCCTTTAACAGGTAAAGAGTGGGAGAAGATGCGCTCTAAATTTAATTGCCCTCATGGTTTTACAAATGTTTGGGATCGTTCAGCTTTGCGCGATGATGAACGAATTAAGTCTCAGGATGGTAAAGCTGTTCACTTAAATCAAAAGCCACTGGATCTGATGAAATTAATTATTGCAGCTTCAAGTGAGGAACAGGATGTGGTTTGGGAACCATTTGGGGGGCTTTTCAGTGCCTCTTTAGCTGCCAATATCCTGAATCGAAAAGCTTTCGCTTGTGAAATTGACGAAACTTATTTCTATTATGGAGTCAAAAGGTTTAGTCAAGTAGTTCATCAATGTTCCCTTCTTTGATGCCAAGGTGTTCTCTTAAAGCAGATTTAATTAACTCCTCTCGACGACTAGCTAAAAGCCTGTTCCACTGTCCAACTTTCATTCCAGAGAAATGTGTTTGATAAACACGCTTTTTAAAATCCTCAATTCCTGGATGTAAAATCCTGTCCATTTTGGCAAAATTAGTGTCTAATCTATATTTGAAGCGAGTGATCAGTTCCCGCAAGAGCATTTGATACTCTTGTGTCGGCTTATAAAGCCTGCCATCATTTCCCCAAGAATTAACTATTTCTTCAGCTTGAAATAGTTCTTCGTCCGTCCCTTGAAATTTGTATCCATTAGTATTTGTTTGTTGCAAATTTGCTCTCCTTTGGGTTGTATCTTCGGGTTCTAGAACAAGGTAATCAGGAGGATTATGATAATGATCATCTCTCGCTTTAGCCACTGAAAAGCCAGAGACAACGCATACATCTAGAATCTTGGGTTTGCCATAAATTACCGCTTCAGGCAGCCAAGCTATTAGAGAAACGTAGGTTTGATCAAACTGAAAATGATTTTGACTATCTTTGAAACGGGCTGTTATTTCAGTAGCTAATGGGAACCATGATTTTATTTCTAATCCTGGGGTAGGCTGGATGCTACCCATGAAGACAGTATCAGGAAATCCTGGATCTTGTCTTTTCCATTCACCAAACGGCGCAAATATTTCCTGCTTATTCAAAAACTCAACAGTGTTAAATTCAATCAGATTTCCCAATAGTGGTGATAGCTTTGAAATTACTTTGGCTAAATTAACTGCTGCAGCAACCGATATTGGTCTAGCAATGTCTAATAGGTCAAATCTATGTCCAGACAAATCATCTAGATATTGCGATGCCAGGCTAATAACATCTTCTGTATTCATAACCCTTCCCCACAAGATGTGGACTGACAAGCTTGCTCAACTTGCTTTAAAATTTCGCAAGGATCTACACCGATTACACGACTAACCAGAAGGAACTCAACCACATCTAATCTTCTTTCACCATTTTCGTATTTGGCAACGAAAGATTGCGGCTTTTTGATGGCTTTAGCGAGGGCTGCTTGAGTTAAATTCGCATCCTTACGAGCGGCGATCAGGCATCGACGAAAGACATGGTACTCTGGGCTAAAAATAGATTTCATCGTGCTTTAATGAGCACAGGAGTTAGCATTTCCAAGATAAACCTATTTTAGAATAATCCCAAAATGGGATTTTAAGTTCCCCACGGCCCTAGTAAACAGCATACACCCCCCAGTGTAGCGGACGGTATGGAGTCTTTGGTACAATGGCGAAGGTTACTCGCTGCTGCTGATCTGGAACGATAGAAAGTTTGGGCAGAAGTCAACACACGGCCTCAAACTCTGCTATGCTGATTACGTTCAAGATTATCGAGGTTGGCAAGAAACTATTAGGCGCAGTCAACGGGAACTAGAAGAACTTTTGACCGATTCTCCTAGTTTAAAACCCTACTGGGAGCAAGTATTTTTAGATTGCTATGCCACGGCTTTAAAAAGCTTGCGAGATAACCCAGATTATCAATCTTTTAACTTTCCCGATGATTGTCCTTTTTCCCAAGAAATTAGTCAGATTTTACAGAAAAAAGTTTGGCGATAAAATTATCTTTAAAAGTTTCTTGGTGGGGTTAGGAGATAGGAGTTAGCAGTCAGTAGCCGGTCGTCAGGAGACAGGAGACAGGAGATTATTTTATTTATTCTCCCCACTTCCCCACACCCCACACCCCACTTCCCCACTTCCCCACACCCCCACACCCCACACCCCAACCCCTAACCCCTCATCCCCTCTACTAATAACCGATGCTTCCCACCGTTGAAACTTTAATTATTGCCGTCGAAAAAGCCGACTCAGCTAATCAGTTACTAACCGCCGTGGAAAACCTAGCTGCCGCCAAAAGTGAGGCGGCAATACCTACCCTCACCGATGTCCTGAGATATAATAACCCCGGTGCCTCCGTGGCAGCCGTGGATGGTTTAATCGCCATCGGCAAAGCGGCGGTTCCCTATTTACTGGCCAACCTAGACGGTTATAATTATGGGGCAAGAGCTTGGGCAACCCGCGCCCTAGCAGGAATTGGCGATGTGCGAGGATTGGACTTATTACTTGAGGCGGCGGTGAGTGATTTTTCCTTTAGCGTGCGGCGAGGGGCGGCTAGGGGCTTAGGAAATATAATTTGGTCTGATTTGGAGAAAAGTCGGGTTTATGAGGCTCAGAATGCGGTTTTTGCGGCACTGGAGAAACTTTTGCAAGGGGATCCAGAGTGGGTGGTTAGATATGCGGCGATCGTCGGATTGGAGGGATTAGGAACTGCGGCGGCGGCATTTCGCGGGGCGATTCGGGAACTTTTAGGACAGATTGGGGAGACAGAAGCGGAAATAGTGGTAAGATTGCGTGCCGATCAAGCTCTGGAACACTTACAATAAGCCTAAGTGAAAAAGTAGAAAAACTCATTTCTCTACAGGGAGAAACAATTACACTAACATTCTATGAAATATTGGCAGGAAATTTTAGCGATCGCTCAACGAATTTTAGTAGAATTAATCCGGCGCGGGCGTAGCTTAATCCTCTGGGGCATTTTCCCGATCCTTGTCCTGCTCTTAAATGGCTATATTATGGCAGAAAAAGGCAAAATTGAGCTTGCTGAGGCAATGGCTCTGGCTACTCCTCCCACCCTCGTCGGGGCGGCACTTTTCTTTAGTTGTTTGGGGGGAACCGTGGCGACGGTAGTAGCAGAAAGGGAACAACAAACGATTAAACGGTTATTTTTATCGCCTTTAAGCGGTGTTTCCTATTTTATCGGCATTTTTCTCGCCCATTGTGCGATTGCCGCCTGTCAGACAGTTTTAGTTTATTCTATTGCTAAACAGTATGGAGCCACTTTTAAAGGCTCAATTCCTCTAGAATTATTAATTATTTTCCTTAGTATCACCGCCTATGTGGGTTTAGGATTTATCCTCGGTACTCAACTGGCGAAAAGAACAGAAGATGTTAATGCTTTGGTGGGAACTTTTGGGGTTCCTTTATTAATTTTAGGCGGCGTTTTTCTCCCCACTGCTTTATTCCCCGACAATATTCTATCTCTGGCTAAATATAACCCGATCTACCACATGAATGAAGCTTTAATTGCTGTTTGGGCAAAGGGCGAAAATCTAGAAGATATTAGCTCTCATTTTCGCTTTCTCTGTCTTTTTGCTCTAGCTATGGTAGCAGGTGGTTGGCTTACCTATCGACAAATGTTAAACCTTGAACGCCGACTGTAAATCAGTTATCAGTTATCAGTTATCAGTTATCAGTTAGAAAAGGCAAGAGTATTTATTGATTTGTCTTCCCATATCTTACACTCCCTAATCCTGCTTCCTGACTTCTGACTATCCTTATTACTTTATTAAAAATGCTGACTATTAGTAATGTCAAAAAAAATTACGGAAGACGCTTAGTATTAGATCAATTAAACTTTCATATTGAAGCGGGGGAAATTTACGGTTTACTTGGTCCAAATGGTGCGGGAAAAACCACCACTATTAACTTAATTTGTAATTTATTAAAACCCTCATCGGGAGAAATTACCTTTAATTATTTGCCAATTTCGAGAGTTACTAAAGAATTAATTGGGGTTGCCCCACAAGAAAATTTATTGTACAAATCCCTTACTTGTGAGGAAAATCTCAACTTTTTTGCTCAGATTTATGGACTCGATCGCCCCCAGCGTCGTCATCGGATTAAAAGCAGTTTATCCGCAGTAAATTTGCTCGATCGCGCCCGTAGTCCGGTGGAAACTTTAAGCGGTGGAATGCAGCGCCGGATGAATATTGCCGTGGCTATTGTTCATCAGCCAAAATTATTAATTCTCGATGAACCAACTACTGGTTTAGACATCGAATCTCGCTATGAAATTTGGGATTTAATCGGAGAATTACGGCGACAGGGAATGACAATTTTATTAACTACCCACCTCCTCGATGAAGCACAGCGTCTCTGTCAACGTATCGGCATTTTAAAACAAGGTCGTATTATTGCCGAAGGTAATTTAAATCAGCTGCGTCAGCATATTCCTGCTAAGGAAATTATTATCATGGATACCCAGGATCAAGAAGCGGCAATTAATCGAGGGAAACAATTAGGATTTACTCCCAAATTTTACGGTAAAGATTTAGCTTTTTGGTTAGATGAACATCTAGAATTAAGCGAGATTATTCAGGCATTCGATGGCATTAATATTGATTCTCTCGCCCGTCAGACGGTACAGTTAGAACATATTTATATGGAAATTATGAATCAATTTTAACACCGTTTTTGAGAATTCAGGTTGATGATCAGCATTTTTGCGGCAATTGACCTCAATTAAGCTAAATCACCGTTTTTTTACCGTCATGATCATCTATAATTTTTGGATAGGTTCTATTAATTGGAGACAAAATCAATGATGAAATTAACCTCTATCACTGGGTTATTGGGTCTATCGGCGGTATTATTAAGCTTACATCTACCGGCAGCGGCGCAAAATTGTCGGCCACTTTCTTTATTAGGGGGTGAAGGTAGTGAAGTTACCAAAAGCGTCTCACAACCCACTGTTCCAGGGCCTTTCGGTGTCACGATAACTCGTAATAATTGGAATACCGATTGGGCAGTTCCGGGGGGGAGACGTTTTCAGAGGTTTATCGTTACGGTTTCTGTCCCCCGGGCTGCCTCCTTCGATATCCGGCTGTTTCTCAAGTATAGCGATCAAACTAACGAGGAATTTTTTAATACTAATGGAGTACGAATCGAACCCGATAAACCCTTAACAATTACTGCCACAGTCCGGGCAAATGATCAACCTTTTCTAGTCAATCTTTTTGTCAATGGTATTCAGCACATCGGTAATACCTACACCGCTTCTGTTGTCGGTTGTGAACGATAAAATATATAGGGTGTGCTGAAAAAGTTTTTTGGTGGGGGCAGGGTGTGGGGTTTTAAGCTAAGAGGCATTTTAATCGCCTATCCGATTAGCTGAATCTCTCCCAATCCCTTTACTGTTGCCTCTTGTTTCATCTCAACAGGCAATTTATACTAAATCCAGTTATTAAAGACTGATTATCTATTCCTCCTTTTGCCTCTTGCCTATCCTCCTAAGTAGCCTATACTCAACGGATTTAGTATTAAATGCGCGGGCAGCCCCGGACTTTACTCTCTACCCCGATTGACCTTCAGTGGGACAATTAGAGCAATGCACAATTAAGGATTTTTGTCAAGAAAATAATATTAAAATTATTATTGATGTCTGCCATCCTCACGCCCAAATTATCTGGCAATTAGCGATTAATTACGCTACCCTAACTAATATCCCTCCATTTGCCTCGATTTAGAACTGGCTTTTATCTGTCCCCACCTCAATCATCGATTTTTTTCCAGAATCTTATGTCTGAAACTATCACTCCCGCCATTAGCGATCGCATCTGTAAACACATGAATAAAGATCACGGTGATGCCGTGCTTTTCTACGCTCAAGTTTACGGCAATATTACCGATGCAGAAACCGCTCAAATGCTATTCATCGATCCCGAAGGCATGGATTTAGCCGTAGAAAAATTAGGGGAGAGTCAAACAATTAGAATACCGTTTGAGCGCACCCTAGAATCAGCCAAGGATGCCCATAATATCCTCGTTGAGATGCTAAAAGTTAATCAAACCACCCCTTGACAAAGCTCGATTTTGCGCCATAAATCTAACAACCCTGTTGGATAAAACTTTTAGACTTTTTCGCCATTAAAAAGTGTCAGCCATGGGGGTAATCCGGGGGAAATTGAGCTACTTTTTCCCTGAAAATAGGTAAAACCCCACACCCTACCCCCCGGAAAAACTTTTTCAGCAGACCCTACTTATAGCTTGAATTGCTTTTCTATCAAAGACACGATCCAACTTCTAGGTAAAAAACGGGGCAGATTGACGATAATTTTATTAGCCAATTTACCGGCTACCACGTTGGGGCGTTTGTTTGCCAAGGCAGTTAAAGCCTCTTGTACCACCACTTCCGCCGAATCTAACCGGCCGTTTTTGCCCATAAAGGCACTGGGAAATCGGGCTACCTCAAAAAAATTAGATTCCGTCGGACCGGGGCAAAGAGCAAGGATTTTAACGCCTTTGTCTTTATTTTCTGCCCAGAGAGACTCGCTAAAACTGAGGACAAAAGCTTTTGTCGCCGCATAGACGGAAAGATAGGGCAGCGGTTGAAACCCAGCAATGGAAGCAACATTGATAATTGCCCCCCCAGTGCCAGCAAGCATGGGACGGAGAAAATAGTGGCTTAATTCCACCAATACCAGATTATTTAACTGGATCATTTCTAACTGTCGGGCTAAATCCCGCTCGCTAAAAGCGCCATAATCACCAAAACCAGCATTATTTACCAGTAAATCAACGTTGATTCCTTTTTGGTTCACCGTATCATATACTAGCTTTCCCGCCCCAGCAACGGTCAGATCTTGGACGATAACCGTCACTTTTACCCCGTATTGTTCCCCCAATTCCGCTGCTAATTGTTCTAGTTTATCCCTAGATCTAGCGACTAAAATTAGCTCCATTTGCCGTTGGGCAAGTTGACGAGCAAAGACGACACCGATACCAGTGGAAGCACCAGTAATGAGGGCTGTTTTCATAGAAGATCAACTAAAAATAGCTTTTTTGCTGGAATTGTACCACAATTACCCTTTCATTTACAGTTCTTAACTTGGCGGGGAAGACATTTTTTCAACTCAGAATATATGTTAGGCTAGAAACAGAACAAAGGTCGAGGAAGGTGCAGAAATGACAGTTATAAGCTTCACTGATCAAGATATTGCCAAATATACCGCCGCTGATATTGCTTCTTTAGCCGAACGACTAGAAAAAGATGAGTATAGCAACCCCTTCGAGGCTTTGCGGGATTGGCATCTGTTGCGAGCGATCGCTTTTCAAAGGCAGGAATTAGCCGAACCTTATCTTTATCTGTTGGATCTAGAAGCCTACGATGAGGCTTAAGGTTGCTTAGTTAAACAAAACTTAACAAAAATTACTGGGGGTGTGAGACTAGCACACCCATTATTTTTGATTATGGTATTCTCTGGCTGAAAAAACCCCTAGCTTTTTGCCCCTTATTTCCCTACTATCAATAACAAAGTATTTTTAGGCGATCGACTAAATTATGGGCAAACAATACAACGTTTATGGGATCGGTAACGCGCTCGTCGATATGGAATTTCAAGTCTCTCCTGAATTACTGCAAGAATTAGGCATCGATAAAGGAGTGATGACGCTGGTGGACGAAAATCGTCAAACCCAGTTGATGGAAAAATTGGCTCTTGATTGTAAACGCAGCGGTGGCGGATCGGCGGCGAATACCCTAGTAGCGATCGCTCAGTTGGGGGGTAAAGGTTTCTATTCCTGTAAAGTGGGCAATGACGAATTAGGCAAGTTTTATCTGCAAGATCTGCGGGCCTGTGGTTTGCATACCAATGAACACGGCGGCGAAAAAGAGGTGGGAATCACGGGAAAATGTCTAGTTTTCGTCACTCCCGATGCCGATCGCACCATGAATACTTTTCTCGGCATCACTGGGGAAATTTCCGAACGGGAATTAGTCCCCTCAGCGATCGCTAATGCCGATTATCTCTATCTCGAAGGTTATCTCGTCACCTCTCCCACTGCCAAAGCTGCCGCTATTAAAGGGCGAGAAATTGCTCAGGCGGCTGGAGTCAAAACCGCTTTATCCCTGTCGGATCCCAATATGGCGATCTTCTTCCGGGAGGGATTACTGGAAATGATCGGAACCGGGTTAGATTTCGTTTTCGCTAATGAGTCGGAAGCTTTGACTATTTCCGGCAGCGAGGAAATCGATTCAGCGATCGCCTATTTTAAAACCATTGCCAAAGGATTCGCTATCACCCGGGGTGCCAGTGGTTCTTTGATCTATGATGGCGAAAATCTCCTGGAAATTGACCCCCATCCCGTACAGGCGATCGATACCGTCGGTGCGGGGGATATGTATGCAGGTGCGTTTCTCTACGGTATTACCCACGGTATGGGTTACAAAGGGGCAGGAAATCTCGCTTCTCTAGCGGCTGCCCGGGTGGTTTCTACTTTTGGGGCGCGTTTACAAACCGAGGAAATTCAATCCCTGCGCGATTCGATCGTTTTGGGATAGGTTTTGTCAGTGATCAGCTTTCAGTCAGTAGTCAGGTTTTTTCTCCCTGCTCCCTGCTCATAGTCTTAACGAGTAATTTAGATAGGGTTTGCTGAATAAATTTGAAATGTAGGCAAAGTAAGGGAACCTTGCGTCTTCATCGGCCCGCGTCCTGTAGGGGCGAAGCATTCGGGCAATAACCTATCGGTGAAAACGTAGATTTTCTATCCGAATGCTTCGCCCGTACTTATTCAGCAAACCCTAGATAGTCATACTAAATCCTGTTTAAAAGTTATAGGAGAGTGGGGAGAAGGGAGCGGGTTTTTCAAGTTGGATTGGGGGTTAATCATGCTATTAAAAACCGATTCAGTATAACGGTAAAGTTAGACCGTCTTCACCGATAACTTTGGCTGAGTCATAGCGCCTCAATTGTAACGCGCCCACCTTCCACTGCCTCAATCTGAAGTTTAAAGCCATACAAAAGACCCATCCCCACTAACGGCTCTGCATCAGAAGCTGCCACATCAATAATCTGCTCTTGACCATCCCAGATCACAGAAGCTTTGTATATTTCAAAAACGACTTCGCTCCCGTCCCCTAATGTGCCAATATCTCGATAGTACCAAGGCAATCCCATATCTGTGATGATAGAAAGCGGTAGAGACAGAAAGCTGGTGAATCCAGTATCAATGATAGCATCGAGTGCTATTTTCGGTGAGCCAATGGGACCGACTGCCACCTTGATGATTGCTTCACAATTATTATTGACCACACCGAACATCATACGGGTTTTCTCTGGCTGCGACTGCCAAAACGGAAGACGGCTCTATGTCCAATACGAATCACCCAAGGTTGAGCATCAGGGACACGCTCATAGAGATGATCGGTAGCAGTAATCGTATCGTCGGCAAGCTCAAACGCTCCAGTTTCGATGTCGATCGCCACAATTCTCCCGTGATTTCCCTCCTCTACTTGAGAACGTACCTGAGATTCATAAATCTCATTACCACGTCGAGCGAATTCTTCTTTGCTGTAGCGGGGTTGACGAACTGTCATTTGCTTGACCCTGTGGCAACTTTTGCCCTCTATTTTAACCTAAACATCGGTAATCTTCGCTAACATTCTCCAACTGGGCCCACAAGAGCGGCATCGCACTTAAACCCACAGCTTCAATCAATGGGCATGGTGCGTTCCCCAAAATCGATCGCTGGAGCAGTAGGACTTGCATTAGGGAACGCACCCTACAAGAGCGGCCTACTGCTACGCAGTGCCTTCGGCATCGCACTGATTCAGTATAACGTTCTGGTTGAGCGGTAGTAAATTACGTTGGCAGCAACACCAATATCTCTCACCCATCCGCTCCAATGCGGTGTTATGCTGTTTTCACAAATATAGATACGGTTTCATCATATTTATATTTTTCAATAGATTTTTGATTTGAATTCTTAATAAGGCGATGCCAATTAATAATTACATCATTTCCAGATTCGCTTTGATTAAGCTGAAGTCCTAATAATAGTTCAACTTCGTTAGTACCATAATAATAATTAGATTTACTCTGGCTATGAAGTTTGGTAAGTACAGATTGAAGAGTTAGCCATGCCTCTCTACATCTTATCAGTTCTTGTAAGTTACCTTTATTATGACTGAATACAAAAATCTCATAGCTATTGATATTTGAGCTATTCATCATTTGCCCCCATTCTTGTTTAGTTAGGCGAATGTTTGGACGACTAAAAGTTATAGCTTTAACTTCTACCTTTATAGATTCATGATCTTTTTGACAAAGTAGATCATACCCATCTTCATTCGCTTGACTAACTTGGTATCCCAAATATGTATAAAACTTTTTAGCCCAATATTCTCCTTGTGTACCATATTCATTTGCTAGTTCCTTTTCGCTTACACCATCATCACAATGGAAAGCAGTTGAGGGTGTTTTACTAGGATTAAATACTGAAATGTTAGGATCAGCTAGTTCTAATGAGTAATATTCGCTAGGAATAAGATCTATGGCAATATCTCCAAATTTCTCCTTTAAGTATATGACTCCTTCTTCAAAAGTATCAGATAGTAAGATAGAAAGATGCCTTTCTTCATGTCTAACACCTAAAAATCTTCCTAACGTCTCCACTATACCATCTAGAACTCTAGGCTTTTTCCAGTCTCCAACATAATAAAAATTGTTGTCTTTAGCCCAAGAACTTCTTAATTGTTTTTCTTCTGAATTGTCATAAGACAAATAAATTTCACTGGCTTCAAAAAATGATGCTTCAGTTAATTTTTGATAAAGTCTATTATATTCAGTTTGCCAGTCCTTTTTATTTTTTGATTTTTTAACTGAAACAACAGCAATCAATGGTAAGACTTCTTTTATTTTCTTTTTTAAATCTTGTCTTTCAAATTGACCGTGAACATCAAGATTTATTTCTGTTATGACTGAAACGCCAAAAATTTTCAACAATTCTATGACTTTTTCATTTCTTTCGTCACAAAAAGCTAGTTTTTGACCTTTGAAGCCTTCAACTGTTATCACAGATAGTTCAGAGGGCTTGAAAAATGACTTTTCGTTTTCTGACAAAATAGTGTTATTTTTACCCCATTGTTCTAGTTTTTCTACATAGTTTAGGTAATCATCAGCTAATTTCTGATATATAGTCTTAATTCGTTTTTGATTTTCTTTAATTAGATCCTGATCATTAGATTTTTCTTGTGAGATCAAAGATAAAATATCTAGATAATCATCTAATCTCAAAGAAGACTTAAATGGTAAATATTCAAGCCAATTCTGAGGTATGACTCCTTCATGGTCAAAAATTGGTAAGTATTTACCACCAATCTCTTTAATTTCCTTGCTGTTAGCAAAAACATTTTTACCATTGAAACATCTACCCATCGTTGTAGGTATAATTTCTAGATTCTCAATTGCCCAATGAAAATAGTTTGCAACCTTCCAATTACTTCCGTAGTATCCCCAATGCAGTAATCCATATTGAGGCACTTGAGTAGGGTTTACATACACAAATACTTGTCGCCAAAATAATTTTGAAAAGTTATAGTTCTTTGCTAATTTTGTGTATGCAATCCTATTAAAAGTGACATCATTATTTTTTGTTACAAGATGTGGATGATAATTTTGTTGAGTTGCCTGTCTCTTAGCTTCATCAGACACAAGATCAAAATATTCATGCTCGATTAATTGTGTTTCATTGCGGTTGCTTCTTATTTCGTTCACTCGTATATTCTCACTTACTCCAATCTTAATAAAAAAAGATTTCCATTCGATTACTAAGCTGCTACTGAAATAATAACTATCCGAAACGAAAATACCGTCTACACAAATATTCTCTAATTTTAGTTGAGGCTCATAAAAATTGGAAAGAAAAGAGTCTTGAGCAGCAATAAGTGTGTTTTTTGTAGATAAAAGATTGATTTCTTTGAGTGCGGCATACAAGTTTTCGGTTAATAATCCTTTCTTATGTGCAGAAAATAGATACCTTCCAACCTTAATGGCATTTTCAACTGTGATATAATCTTCATCTTCAATTATAGTTTTTTCAATAAATGCTATATCAGTTGGTTCTTTAACACCTAATGATTCAAGCCAATCTCGAATATGAGAATTAGATTCCATTTGCTCCACTATTTCTGAATGAATAATGCTAATCGTTTCTCCATTAAATTCATCAGAGAACTCGGCATTAGGAAAGTATATCTGTTGAGGAGTTTTAAGATGTTCAAATTGATCAAATATAAATGGAATAGATTTCAGCTTGTAAATCCACTTGTAAATCCACTCCTCTTTTTCTTGACCACTTAAATGATGTTCCGATTGTTCGTAAAGATAAGAGATTAAATCAAAATTTTGTTCGATATGATGATTATCTTGAAAAGTTGTTGATCTAAGAAAAGATTCTAAGCTATCAATATCAAAGATCATTAAGCCCAAGTTTTTCAATGTGCGAATAGGCTCTAAACGAGGAATAAAAGCAGATTCATCAAAATGCGTGTTATTGATAGAATTTATATAATTAACTAAAACTTTTCTACCTACAAAATCTGAAATTTTAGTCTTATCAAAAATTGCCTCACTGACTTTTAATAATTGACCTTGCTCATTAGGTATAAATGCTATTTTATCAATTGCAGTTTTTAGACCTGCATTAAAAGAAGACTTTAATCTTGAAGAGTTATAAAGTTCATAAGGTATAAGTTTTAAGACTTGATTGTTATATTCTGATTTGGCAAGTCCAGACAGCCAGATCAAAAGCATAATTGGCATCTTCCTAAATAGCCAACTGTTCCAAGGTAAATCTTCATGTAGATGTTGTCTGCCTGCATCAGTTAAAAAGCTGGCATTTACTAAAAAAGGAAAATTATAATTTACAGATGTTGGTAGATAGGTAAAGATTAAGCTACTTTCCTTGTCAGGAATTTTGATCTGATCATTTTCTATTTGAACAGCAAATGAAAGCTCTGTCTTGTTCGATTGCCTTAGTTTTTGAGGAATGCGTACATCATTCTCCATCAAGCTTTTTGTCGAATCATCAACAGGTATCTCAAAGGTTCTCAAAAGCCATTCACTAACCTTTTGTGAATTCTTTATAAGAATAACCACACCATTCTGTGTGATTTTCTCTATTGCAAAAGTCAATGAGTTTTTAGAAATGGTGATTTTTATTTGCTTGCTTCTCAGAAAAAGCAATATTTGTGTATTAGAAAATAATTCAAATAGATCTTTTTGAAGTTTTTCGGTGTCTTGGTATCTAATAATTGTAGATACATTACTTTTTGTAGTGATTAATTTTTGCGGTAAATCAGTCCATATTGGAATAATTTGCCAAGGCATTTTAATATTTTTCTGCTTTTGTTTCCTTACTCTCTCAGCTTCCCAATCTTCTTTTATTCCCCAATTATCTTTCCAGTAACCATCCCAGTGTCCTTTGTCAAATCTAAAACAATAGTTTCCAGAATTGATAATTACTAAATCAGAATGCGAAAAAACAGATTTAAATCCTATCCCTTTGAATCCAGTTTTATTTGCATCACCTCTTTTGTTCCCATCCCCAACGCTACAGATGGATTCAATATCTACTTGTGTAAAGGGTTCGCCATTATGTGAAACTACTAAATATTGATCTACAATTTTAATAGCTAGTTCAAGACTTCCATAGGTGCTACTTGCATCATCCGCGTTCTGAAGTAATTCATAAACGAATCTTTGACTGTCAGTATAAATATCTTTTGATAAAGACTCTAGAGAATTAGCCAAATTCTGTGCTGATTCAGGACTTGTATAATCTGAATTCTGTTGGCTTAGTTTTTCTATGAATTCTTTTGATAATTTTGCCATCTTTACTAAATTGTTCTGGTTTTGCATTGTTGTCTCTATTTGACGTAAAGGGAATTTTTAAGGAATCTTATTGACTATTTTGCTGGTCAGATTTTGAAGCATAACGGTCGAATTGAGCGGCGATCTTTTTTCTCAGTTGATCACTAAAAATACCGATTACGTCCGCTCCAATGGTGTGTTATGCCTGATCGCTTTGGCAATTACTTAACCTTGACGATCACCAACTGTCTTGCAGGACTGAGCAACGAAGCGATTCATTTTTGATTACCTAGTCCCAAACTGAAACAGACAACATCAAGGGACTTCGCATTTTGGCATAACTACATAATATTGTACGAAAACTTTCTGCATAAAACTCTCCAGAGTAACGATATGAGTCAACCTTTTGTATATCACTTCATTTAGGCGCAATCGCCAGAAGTTTTCCCTATATCACGCCCAAAAGCGCGTTAGCCAGATTAGCATATTGCCAAAAACCTTGTTTAACTAAATTCCTGACAATTAGGCTCATTCTAGCGATGATTCCTCTGTCTGACCGCACCCCTTGACAGAAATTTATAATTATTCGACCTTTAGCGATCGCTATCGGGGGATAGTTGTTTTTTGTTACAGCAGTGGGGAGAAGGGAGCGGGTTTTTCAGGTTGGATTGGGGGTTAATCATACTATTAAAAACCGATTCAGTATAACGGCTAAGTTAGACCGTGTTTTCGAGATAAGGTTACAACTTCTCTGCCACTTTCAGCTTGTTGCTTTTGCAAATCAGCAAAGATGGCTTTCAAGTCATGATTGAATGACCGAGAGTACTCTTCACGAATTTTGTGGATCTCTTCCACAATCTCATCCTGAAACATAATCAACCTCCGAGAAGTTCATAGGGTTTACAAAGAATTGGCAACTCGTAGCCAAAATCAAGGCTGATCTCTGCCAACTTTCCCTGAATTTGAGCATTGGCGATGTGCTTGCAATTCCAGGTGAGCAGGTAATCCATGCCGTGAACGGTTGCGGCGGCGATATGAACAGCATCAATATCAGCTTTTGCGGGAAGGTTGCTGCGTTCCAAAAATTGCTCTGCTAAATCTAGCACAGCTTGGTTCAAGTCGAGTAAAGATAGATTAGCAAGGATTTCTAGTCGTTGAGATGCGATCACAACATCACCTTGTGAGGTTTCTTTCACGACCGCTTGGGATGAGTAAAGTTGAAAATCACCGCGACGTAATATTCCACCACTCCTTCGTCACCTCAATATTTGCGGCCACAACAATATCTCTGCTGGGTCGAGCAGTAAGATAGCCTAAGATACTGGTTTCAATATAGACGGTTTCGCTCACGGCAATCTAGAAAATCTATCCAATGCCTATCCTACCGCATTTAATCTTGGTTCTGAGGGTGTTGGGTAACAGTCGTCAACCCAACCTTGTACGTGAAATATTCTTGTCAGCATAAAGTTGCCGCAGAAAGCGGTAGTCCCTGATCAAGCAACAGCTTCATAGCGATTAGGAAGTTCAATGATGCGATCATCCAAGTAAGAAGATGCAAAAATTAGGGCTTGTCGAATATCTTCATCCTCCAGTTCCGGAAACTCTTGATGTAATTCTGCTCGATCGGGATAAGTTGCCAGTAGCTCAATCACTCGACGAACCGTAAGGCGAAGATTACGGATGCAGGGTTGCCCATTCATACGGTTTGGATTGCTCGTAATACGATCTATTTTCATTAGAGTAATTCTATTGCCTCATGATCACTTTAACCTTTAGCGGGAGTAAGGGACTTGCGCTTTGATAATGTACCATTTAGGGCTGGTCTTATTCTTCTAGAGAGCGATTTTCTGGCTGGGATATTATTCCCACGCAAGTCCCTAACTACTGGTTTAAGGTAAATCCGTCGCCCCCATTAAAAAGCGATCGCATTCCCTGGCAGCCCCGCGACCTTCATTAATCGCCCAAACCACCAAACTTTGACCACGACGACAATCCCCCGCTGCAAAGACTTTCGGTAAGCTAGTGGCAAATTGACCGTGTTCGGCCTTGATATTGCTGCGGGCATCCTTTTCTAGTCCCAAATCATCGAGTAAAGGCTGTTCTGGTCCCAAAAATCCCATGGCCAATAGAACCAATTGCGTCGGGATGACTTTTTCTGTTCCTGCCACCGGTTGGGGGATAAACTGCCCTTTTTCGTTGCGTTGCCATTCCACCTGTACCGTGTGAATCCCTGTGACGTTACCCTCGCTATCCCCCTCGAATTTAGTCGCTGTGGTGGTATAAACCCGGGGGTCATCGCCAAAACGTGCGGCTGCTTCCTCTTGTCCATAGTCCAGACGGTAGATTTTTGGCCATTCGGGCCAGGGATTATCGGCGGCCCGTTCGCGGGGCGGTTGCGGCATAATCTCTAATTGGGTGACGCTACGGCAGTTATGACGCAGGGAAGTCCCCACACAGTCGGTTCCCGTGTCACCACCGCCGATAATTACCACGTCTTTACCCGCAGCCGAGATAAAATCCTCCCCGGGCTGTCCGTCTAGTAGTGCTTTTGTATTAGCGGTGAGAAACTCCATGGCGAAGTGAATGCCCTTTAATTGGCGACCTTCGATGTTCAAATCCCGGGGTTTGGTGGCTCCGGTACAGATAACCACGGCATCATATTCGTTTAATAGGTCTTGGCTGCTGATATCCTTGCCCACTTCCGTGTTACAGACTATTTTTACCCCTTCCTGTTCCAGCATCTGGAGACGACGCAGAACCACTTCTTCCTTATCTAACTTCATGTTAGGGATACCGTACATCAACAGGCCTCCGGGTCGGTCGGCCCGTTCGTAAACCGTCACCCAGTGACCAGCTTTATTTAACTGATCGGCAGCCGCTAATCCAGCAGGTCCGGAACCAATCACAGCCACTTTTTTGCCGGTACGGATGGCGGGGGGATTGGCAGTAATCCAACCGGATTCCCAACCTTTGTCGATAATCGAACATTCAATATTTTTGATCGTAACGGGGGGATTATGAATACCGAGAACACAGGAACCCTCACAGGGAGCGGGGCAGACTCTACCGGTAAATTCGGGGAAATTATTGGTTTTATGGAGGCGATCGAGGGCTTCTCGCCACAATCCTCGATAGATTAAATCATTCCATTCGGGAATCAGGTTATTAATCGGGCAACCACTGGCCATGCCACTAATTAGGGTTCCCGTGTGACAAAATGGTGTACCACAATCCATACAACGGGCGGCCTGATTGCGGAGTTTATCTTCGGGCATGGGAAGATGAAACTCATCCCAATTATGAAGGCGATCAAGGGGGGTAAGTTCGGAAGGAAGTTCACGCAGGAATTCGATAAAGCCAGTCGGTTTGCCCATAGTCTTTGTTATCTCTGTCGTTTATCCCCTATCTTCCTTCACAGTTCGATCGATCCTCGCAACTTTACCGATTTCTTTAATCTTATCGGCAGCTCAGTGGAGTAACAGGCGGTAATTTTGACAAATTGGGTAATTAACTATTGAGTTAAAAATAGGCGATTTCAAGAGGAAGGGGGCAATTCTAAGGGGATAGCCCCGATTATTCCCTTACGAAAATCATTGAGTAACTGCATGGCTGCCCTTTCTTTATCTTCTTGATATTTGAGATTGGCCAATTTTTCGATAAAATCCTCCCCGGTTATGTCTAGAGTATTCAACCCATAACGAGATTGTAAAAGTCCTTCATAGTGTAATTCTATTAATAAATCGACAAAAGCCGCCGCTATCCTTTGGTTATCATAACCAGCATCCCCAATATCCTCACAGATAGCTAATTTCACCGCATCCTTTTGATTTTCTAAACGGGAAGGAATCACCCCCGGCGCGTCTAATAATTCTAAGGTGTCGGAAATTCGTACCCATTGTAATTGTCGCGTTACTCCGGCCCTGCGGGCGCTGGCAACGACTTTTCGCCCCAATAAACGGTTAATCAGGGCAGATTTGCCCACATTGGGAAACCCAATCACCACGGCCCGCACTGGACGCGGTAACATTCCTCTTAGTTGACGTTTTTGGTTAATTTCATCGCCAATTTTTTCCGCCGCTTTGATAATTGCTTTAACTCTTTCTCCCTGTTTAGCGTTAGTAAAATAGACGGTTTCTCCTTGACTTTTAAACCATGTTACCCATTGTTGCTGGGCAGATTCGGGAATCATATCGAGACGATTTAAGATTAATAAGCGCGGTTTATTGCCAATCCAATCGTCCACCTGGGGATGATGAGAAGCTAAGGGAATGCGAGCATCGCGCACTTCTAGGACCACATCCACGAGTTTAAGATGTTCCTTTAGTTTTCTTTCCGCTTTGGCAATATGACCAGGATACCATTGAATTAACGACATGGGAGATGGGAGTATAAAATTAGATCTTATCAGGAATAGTCCCTAGATAGCTAAGTGGGTAGGTGTTAAAAATTATCAGATTCCTCCTTATTAAGCTATTCATTCGTTACATCTTTCTTAACATAAAATTTGACAAAAAGAGAAAAGTGTGCAAGATGGCTCAAGGGAGTTCTATGGCGGAACTAAGTAGCTGGTTATAATTAGGGTTTGCTGAATAAATCTAAAAACCTTACAGGAAAGGGCTTTTAGCTTGATTGAGAGCTTCCCAAATGCACTTAAATCTGCTAGAATCTCTTAAAACCCTTGCATCACCCT
>NZ_SFBO01000161.1:0-30500 GCF_007095705.1 Microcystis sp. Msp_OC_L_20101000_S702 | reverse complement strand
TTGATGACATCCGAGCCAGACGGCCATTTGCCGTTGAGATAAATTCCCCTCCTGACTAAGTTGGTAGAGCAAGTTTCTTTGTTCTATGTTAAGATGTTGAGGGCTTCGTTTTTGGGTCTTATTTGTTTTTGTTAATGATCAGACAGTACCTGATGAGCCTTTCTTTGACAACTCTTGAGGTTGATGCGTTTCATTTTTGAATTGGCGTAGTGACAGTCATAGAACTACATTTTTTTTGCTATGATAACCTTCTGATCTTCAATTACATTGCGCGTCGAGTTTACTAGACGTATTTCAGCGTGAAAACCACAACTTTCTAAGCGTTCAGTTATATCCAATCCGTAATTTCTGAAGGCAAGAACTCTTCCCTGTCCACGGATCTGATCGCCATGATACTCAGGTTCAAGTTTATGTATGATAGTCCCATCAGGCTGCAAGAAACATCTTTCAACTGTCTTCGGGTTATCCGATAAAGGCACGGTAAAGATAAAGTATCCATCTTTTTTTAAGACTCTGTAAATTTCAGAAAAACCCTTGTTATCATCAGGAACATGCTCGAAAACTTCGGTGGAAGTCACTAAATCAAAAGATTCGTCGTTGAGAAGAAGATTTTGAACGTCTTGACAGACAACAGAGTTCTTCATCAACCCTAGAGGTACATCATCAAAGTATTCAGAAAAGTATAAATTCTTAAATTTACCTTTTAAGAATTTATAGAAAGCTCCGCGAGAAGACAACTCATAAACAGAGGTACTGGTTGAAAAATTTAGAGATTCAATTGTCAAACCAACTGCTCTATGAATTTTAGTAGATCTACAGTTTAAACAACGAGTACCAAAATATCCTGGATGTATCCGAACCACCACAGAACCGCACAAATTACAAATCCCAATAGTCATAGATGTTTTCCTCGTCATTCAGTAGTAGAGAGTATAACGTTTTCGATAGATTTAGCTATATTATTCCAGTCGAGACTTGTATGTTTCCTTTTAAGATTTAAGGAAATAGACTCATAAAGCTCTTTATTGTCAATTAGAGCCAAAATACCCTCTTTAATCGATTCAGAATCGGAATTTACGAAAATTGCTTCAGCATCTGGAACTAGCTGATCTTTAAGTCCACCCACTTTTGTACAAACCATGGGAATACAAGCAGAAACACCTATAGAGACTACCCCTGACTGGGTTGCAATAGTATAGGGAAGAACTAAAATATCAGCTTCATTGAAAAACTTAGAGATTTCATTTTCTGGGACATAATTATCTATAAAAACAATTTTACTACTAGAGTAAATATTTCTATCAATATCTAGGGGATAGAAATGCTTTCCAACTATAACTAATTTATTATATTTTTCTGTTGCAATCTTCAAACAGGCGTGGATTAAATTCTCAACTCCTTTGGAACGGGTTATCTGGCCAAAAAAGAGAATGTTAGGCAATGGATTATGATTCCTGGATACTTGCCTTAGACCTTCTGGTATTATTAAGCCGAGAGGAATAACATGACAATCATCTTTTCTCCCATATCTTTTTTGAAATTCGTTTTTTACATATTCCGACAAAAAAATTAATTCATCCGAAGAGTAAATAGATTTCTCTTTAAGATAATCTACAATTTTGCCTTTGAAATTGTTCTGATTTTTATCCCCTATACATCCGTCATGTATGGTAGTTATTACCTTTTTATTAAACAGCTTAAAAATGAATACAAAAAAAATATTCCAGTAATGAAAATAAGGAAGATAAATAGAACTATATTTGTTAACTGTCAAATCACAGAACAAGCTGATCATATATAGAGGTAATAAAGTAAAAGAATAGATAAAGAACTCATATACATTTCTATGAGCAATCCATTTATAATTGTGGCGTGGAGTTTTTACCAAAGAGCCAAAAGGGACGATAACGGTTTTTTCAATCGAAAGACGATCAATAACTTCTTGTGCATATATTACCGTACCACCTCGGACTCCAAGAGACAATATCAAAACAGGTTTCATGCTAAACTCCCTTCACTAAATTAACTACCAAGATAAGCGCATCTTAACAATCCTTGAAAAAATGAACTTTATGTGGGTTGCTTACCCACGGTTCAGGCATATTTGAGTAGAATTTGCCATCTCAATCGCTTATCAAGCAAAAATCGGCCAAATGGGTCGAGTTCGTAACTATTCTAACTGACTGGGATCACTTGAAATTCCCAAGCGAATCACAAGATCGGTCAATTGTCAATAGCGTTTGAGATGCTCTCAGCCCGAATTAATCACTGAACCACCTAGTCAAATCTTAATCAATCTCTTTTATGACGATATCGGTAATAAGTTGACAACAGTGGCTCACTGAGTAGTGGCTTGACAATTTGCTTTATACCGTTTACTAGAAGTACAAATACAAAAATCAAAAAGTTTTTTGCCAAGGATATATTGTCTTTTCTAACTTGAAAACTTTCCTTGGCTTTAATCCATATACTCATAATGCCTTCCTCTGATAAACCACCTAACCTCATAGAGGTCAAGAAATCATCTATTATCAAAAATTTAACTTTACGAGAATGAAAGGCTCTATAAATAAAATCGTAATCTCCTGCTATTTTATATTTAGTGTTAAATGCACCAATTGTTTTATATACATCACAAGATACAAAAGTAGCTGGATGATGCAGAGGCATTCTCCACTCTATTTTTTCTTCTAACGACTTATGTGATGTGTAAAGTCTAATCTTGATATTTCCCTGGCTATCAGTGCGAAAAATTGACCCACTTATAATAACGAATCTCAGTTTCTGAGGATTGACATATTGATCGGTTACTTTCGATACTGTACCATCATTGTATATATCATCACTATTAATTAATCCAATTAGCTCTCCTGTTGCCAATTGGATTCCTTTGTTCATCGCATAGTATAAACCACCATCAGGCTCACTCACCCAATAATCAATCTTATCTTCATACTTACGAATAATATCAACTGTACCATCCGTAGAACCGCCATCTATAATAACATACTCAACATTATCATAATTTTGATTGATTACACTCTGAATTGTCTGCTCTAAATACTTCTCACCGTTGAAGACTACAGTAATAATAGTAACTAAAGGAAGAGGTAAATTGCCAGACAAATCACTCTCTTCATCATAAGACTTTTTGAAATATCCCTTAGTTCTCAATCCACCTTCTCCTCTTCGTTCTGGATTTGGTGGTAAAAACAAAACAGATTGTACTTTTGAGGAGGGATCGTTAATTATGACTGGTTTCTCCCGCATCACTAGGCGAGTAGTAGAAAAATTGGGGTCTAGAGCGATCGCGTTTTTGTTTTGATTGACTGGGGGAAGCGTCATAATTGTGATTTAGCAGTAGCTTTCAGGCATTGTAACTCGCTTCAAAACCTCTGTCAAGGGTAGTAAAGAGAGGTGATTGACAAACTCATCAATAAGCTGGCCAATTGTATTGGCGGCCAGTTCCACAGCCATTACTTCTTCTAATTGTTCTACGCTTGACTCTTCTAAGGCAGATTGAATCTCTAGAGGGACAGATTCAATCTTGATTTGCAGTGATCGATCTTACCATCCCTAGAACCACCATCTATAACAATACAATCAACATTATCATAGGTTTGATTAATCACAATCTGAATCGTTTGCTCTAAATAATTCTCACTGTTGAAAACTACGGTAATGATAGTAACTCAAGGAAGCGGTGAATTGTCAGACAAACCACTAGCTTCATCGTAAGACTGTTTGATTTGAAATATCCCTTTGTTCTTAATCCGCCTTCTCCCTTGCCTTCTGGATTTACTGGAGATAATATTGGATATTGTGGGCGAACACCGGAGTGACTTTCTATTTATAGGAGTCCTTGAATGAGTTTATGAATTGTGAAAAAGTTATGATTAGGATTAATTATTTTCATGGTTTTCTAGGGCGAGTAGTTTTCAAGCAATCATCCAGAAAGAACCGGGTAATCGATCTTCATTATAAGCATTGATATTCTCAAGAAACACAGAATTCTTATAATGAGATACCATAGATAAGGATGCCAAAATTTTAAACTTTTTGTTAAATTGTAAAAAAGTTTCTAAAAAGTATTGCTCGTTCCAGTATCGTGATTCTCTCAGATTCCATTCGATGGGATAATCATAGGGAAAGAATATATCGTGAATATGAACTAAGACTCCTGTGTGTAAACGGGGATAAACTTGAAGAAATTCAAACTCCACATCACTACCAGACTTAAATACATGACTGGAATCAACGAACAGAATATCATTGGTTTGCAGGGATTCAAAAACAGACAAATCTACGGCTTCTACTTTCTGGATAAGCAAACTAAATTCTAGAAAATCTTTACTAACATTAGCAAAGTCTTTTAAAAAATCTTGAGGATAAGGCTCGATCGAGATCAGTTGTGATTTTTGGGAATTTTCTATAAAATTCATTTTTAAAGCTGCGGCGATAATTTTAGTGCTACCACCCGAGCCAATTTCAATTACCCGATAAGGTTTCTTTTCTCTGACCATAGCATAGAGGATTTCTGCATCGCCACTAATGAGAGCAGAAGTATCTTCGGAATAACCAAATGCTGAAAAAATTTCTTTATTGTTAAATTCTAACGCATATTTTTCTAGTAAATACCTAACCAGTTCAGTTTGCTTGTCTAGATGCCATTCAATTGAGCTAAGAGGCCTTTCCTTGCCCGCGTATGTCATAATTTCCTGACGGTTGGGTATCGGCTGATAAAAATGGTCAGTAATTAGGGTGTAGCCAATATTTCTTAAGAGGGGATTGAATATTTTTTTGGCTAGGGCAAATTTAATATTTTTTCTACCCTGCTCGGTTTGCATACGGTTAAGTAATTTTTTCAACATTGTCAACCTTTACACTACTAATATTTACTGTCATGTTTTGTCGTCAAAGCCAACTGGGAACTGGCATCCTTGATCAAACTATTACTAGCTGGTTGTTTCCTATTAAATCTTGACAAAATACTGCTACGGCAGCGTGTCACCGAATAATAGGCAATTTAATTAACCGACCAGTTCAAGACCCAATTCAATAGGTATATTGGGTACACCCTACCCGATGATCAACTTTTTGTCAAGGTAATTAGTCAGTGCACAGCAATTCCAAATTCAGAATCTAGCAAATAATACGGAATATAAAACGCTTTTGCCCGGCACATCCCAATCCAACATCAAGAAGAATTAACGAGAGCCCTAGGGATGGCATCATCGAGCATAAAGTCTAGAAGGTATTGCCAGCCTTCAAACAACAGATACTTGGTCAGACAAACAACATCTTGAAAAAAGCCCCAGCGAGTCCCTCGTTGAAGCCGAGCCCGTTGATAGCGTTCATCAGTACTGAGTCCCATGTAGGGTGACGAGTAAGTTGCCATCCAAGGCGGCAAATAGCCTCAAATAGCCTTGGTCTCCCAGACCTTGATAAATCCATTTGAACAGGGGAAAAAGATGCTTTGCGGCTATTCCATCAAGGATGTTCCGCATCTGCTCTACTGTCGGGATATTGACCAAACCAAACAGACTTTCTGTCGGTCAAGAAACTGTTCAAACTAATCTATTGAAAGATTAAATAATACCGGTTCTTCCGAACTTACACTGTAGACTGCACAGCAAGGCTCTAAAGTTGATAAATATCAATCTAACAAAAACTCAAAGCCTTAGTGTACAAACTTTACAAGCATGAGTTATTGATAGTTTTACATGACAGGTTCGGTAGAGCCATAATACCTTTAGACAAAGGATTTCTCGGCTGGTGAGAGAGAGTCTATCTTTCTCTAAAAAAATGGAGAATCACCTTGGGGAACCCTTTGGTATTTTATCCATGACTACAATGCACAGCAAAGCAAAGGATTAAGCCGCCATCACTACTACCGAATCACCACCCCTTTTTTCAGTACCCAAGCAAAATCAATGACACATCTTGCTAATCCTTTTGCCGCTCTCAACCCTAGGTAGGTAATTATGCCAGTTAAGAAAGCGGCACGCTTAACCTTTCCCTAACCTATAAATTGCTATATATTTTAATTGTGTGAGGAGTGAGAAGAAAGCAAAGTCCTTGGGGTCGAAACACGGCAAGACTCCCAGGGGCTTTTCCATGTCTAGGGAACAATTGTCAGTCATGAACCAGCCTCAAGAGCGAGAACCTTTTGCCAGTTTAGTTTTATATCATCTCTTTAAATGGTCGATCGTTAGCCCCACCCTACACGGCTATTTTCGCGGTCGCGTTTACGGAGTGGAAAATGTCCCTCAGCGTCATCCTCTGATTATCGTCTGCAATCACGCCAGTTACTTCGATCCACCCCTATTATCCTGTGCCGTGCGTCGTCCCGTAGCTTATATGGCTAAAGAAGAATTATTTACCATCCCGATTTTAAAACAGGCGATCGCTCTTTACGGGGCCTATCCCGTCAAACGCAGCAGTGGTGATCGCGGAGCCATTCGGGCGGCGATGGGAGCATTAGCGGCGGGCTGGGCAGTGGGAGTGTTTCTGGAGGGAACGCGCACCGAGGACGGATTGATCCATCAACCAAAACTAGGCGCGGCGATGATTGCCGCTAAAGCGGGAGTTCCCCTGTTACCCGTCAGTTTGTGGGGGACAGAAAAGATTTTTCCAAAAGGTTCTTCTTTTCCCCATAGTATCCCCTTAACTATTCGCATCGGCGAAGTGCTGCCGCCGCCGATTTCTAGCAAAAGAGAAGCTTTACAGGCAGTTACCGAGCGCTGTGCCGAAATTATTAACGGATTACACGCTCTCGGACGCTAAGGCGACCTTTTAAACGGGATTTAGTCAGCTAAGACCCATTTTAACCGCCTATCCCTAGATTAGCTAAATCTCCCCCAATCCCTTGACTGTTGCCCCTTGCAAGAGTGCAAGAGTGTCTCATCTCAACAAGCAATTTAAATACGCAGGCAGCTTCTTAGATTTCTTTCCCCGACACTTTCAAGTCGGGAATCTAGGCTAAAATTGGCATAACTCGACCATCGCCTCGATCATGTTCTTTTTTGTCCTCGGCTTCAATCTAGGCTTAACTTTATTTAATTGCTTTCTAGTCTGGAAATTGTGGCAATTGCGGCGAATTTTAGGGCGAGTGACCAAAATTTTAAACCGGGTGGAACGACGTTTACACCACATTTTTTACCCCGCCCCGGAATATATTGTCATCGCCGGGGCGAAAACCTATTATCTCCGACAAAACTATCAACGCATCTGCGGACAGATACAGATACTGCAATCGCTATTCTTGACCTTCTCCCTGATTATCCGTTACTGGCAGCGTCAATCCCGTCAACGCCGTCGCCTGTGGTCGCTAAAATTGAGCAAAATCTCTAGCAACTAAGCAGCTAATAGCGATCGCCAACCAAAGTAATACACAAGTACGAGTTAAATTCAAAGCCTGTTCGACGGTTTTGACCGTAATCGGGTTGAGGTCATCGCCCAATAAAGGTTTTTCCACAATCTGGCCCCGATATTGATTTTTTCCCCCCAATTGCACCCCCAAAATCGCCCCATAGACGCATTCACTCCAACCGGAATTAGGACTAGGATCCCGACGGGCATCGCGCCAACAAATGCTTAAAACCCGCCCCGGCCGGCCCGAAATTAGGGCGAGAGTTAAGACCGTCAAACGACAGGGTAGCCATGTCAAAACATCCTCGCTTTTGGCACTAAACCAACCAATATGGGTGTAGGGTGGCCGACGATAGCCAATCATCGAATCGAGGGTACTAGCGGCTTTATAAGCGCAAGCGAGGGGTACTGGTCCCACCCCCAGAAAGGCACCGAGAAGGGCATAAAAAAGCGGCGCGGTAACTCCATCCACACCATTTTCACTGACGGTTTCTAATAGGGCGCGGAGGATTTCTTCCTGGCCGAGATTATCTGTGTCGCGACCAACGTATAAACTTAGTTGGCAACGAGCTAGGGTGATATTTTCAGCTTGTAAAGGTGCGATGACGGTTTCGGCAGCCCTGCGTAAACTTCTACCGGCTAAACAACTGGCCAAGAGAATCATTTGTACTAGGCAACTCAGCAGCAAATTGACCTGACCTAACCATTGGATTCCTAGCCAAGTTAAGACCCCAGTCAAGATAATTAAACCCAGTCCCAGAATTATGCCCGCTAAACGTTGGCGAATTTTTTCCCGCGTCCAATTAAGGATAACTTTTGTGGCAACGGCAATAATCGCCCCCATCACCTGCACCGGATGAATCCATCCCCAAGGATCGCCCACCAGATAATCTAAAACTGCCCCTAATACTAAAATGATCGCCGTTGCCGTTCCCTTCACAATTACTCCCTTTTCCCATCGATAGCCCGAATTTTCTCAATATTGTCTTCCCAGTTAGCCCCATCAAAGAACTGGATCTGAAAATCGCCTAAGACATTGCCATCCAAACAGCGCAGGTTTATATCTATAGCGTCAGGATGGGAGCGGGGACGATAGAAAGGATGAATACCACAAACACGACAAAAATAATGTTGGGCTGTGTGGGTATTAAATGTATAGGTACTTAAGAAATCTTCACCGCTTAGGAGGGTAAATTGTGCTGAAGGAACAATCAGATGCAGAAAACCTTTTTTCTGACAAATCGAACAATTACAGTCTAGAGCTTGATCATGCTCGATCGCCACTTGAAAACGGATCGCTCCACAGTGACAACCCCCCCCATAAATCTTTCCTTGAGTTGTTGCTGTCATAACTTCTAAACTACTAAACAATAAAGCTGGTTTCCTCTCCCCTAGCGGCGATCCAGCTACGCGCATCGTAGTATAAATCGGCTAAGGTAATCTTCCCCAGGGCCTCTTTTAATTTCTCGTGGAGGTGTTTCCAGATAGTAAATGTCACCCAATCTTCTGCCTGTTCGTCCCTGGGATGATAGCCTGATAATGGCTCGATCGTCTCTCCCACTGCCTCCAAAATTTGCCCCAACGAGATCCGATTTGCCGGCCTGGCCAATTGATAACCCCCTTGCGATCCCCGAAAGGAACGAACTAACCCCGCTCGTCGCATTTCTATCAGCAATTTCTCTAGATAAGCAGCCGGGATATCTTGACGCAGGGCGATCGATTTTACCGATACGGGAGTTCCCCTCGGTTGTAAACTAAGATCCAGCAAGGCTTTAACACTATAGTGACCCCTAGTTGTTAGCTTCATTATCCCTCATTTTTACCTCTTTATCTCTATCCTAGCCCCTGCTCTCATTGATGACAGAAAGGCTAACCTCCCTTACCCCGGCATCTCCATCAACATTGATAAATTCTGTTAAGATTTTGATCGAGAGATAGAGTCTAATCAATTACAATCAATTTCCCCAAGCAAGTGACAATTTTTAGTTTATACCGTGTAAGATAAGTGTAGAGATCAATCGTAACCCGATTGTTTCTGGTCAGGGGGAGCAATTCTCCTCGACTAGCCTTGATGACCCTAACCTTTACTTATCTACTGCAAACTTAAATGAACACAACTACTAATCCAGAACCCCTGACTGGCCTCGAACTAATTGAGAAAGTTAAACAGCTAGGCAACCTCAGCAAAGAGGAAAAAGCCCGGGAATGCGGCTACTATACCATGACAAAAAATGGTATTGAACGCGTTAATATGATGAAATTTCTCAATGCTTTAATCGATGCTGAGGGAATTGACTTAGATAGCAGTGCCAATGGTCATGGACGAGGTGGGCGCTCGGCCAGCTACCGGATCAGTGTCCAATCAAATAATAATCTCCTGATCGGTTCGGCCTACACCAAAAAAATGGGACTCAAACCGGGAGATGAATTTGAAATTACTTTGGGGAGAAAACATATTCATCTCAAGCAAGTTGGTGCCAGCGACGACGACGAATAGCCATAATTAAGGAGAGAGCCGTTTCACTCTCTCCTTGCTATGAGATAGGGGCTGCTGAAAAATTCGCTCCAGAAATCGTGCTATTAAATGCCACTGATTTGTCGCCCAATTGATAAGTTTTACTTAGGCAAAACAACTTTAAACATAATTTTTATTAAAGAGAAGGACTATCTTAGTTCATTTGTTCGCAAAAAAAGCCCAAAAAAACTGCCGAAGCAGTTGGGAAAGATTGACAACCAAAAAGATAATAGCAAGGACAGTTCCTGAAGTTTCAGGTAGTTTTGTCATGACCAGATTGAAACTAAAATCTTCTCTTAGCTTGTCCGGACTTTCTGGTAGCATCTCAGATGTGCAGAAATAACGACAATCAACAATGATCAGTCATCCTTAAATTAGTACAAATGTATGAACAACCGCATCTAAGCATCCCACTGCAAAAGCTAATCTGCGGCGGGATTGAGGAAAAAATCGCCATTAAGCGCGAATTTTAGAAGATAGTTTCCTTGGAAAAATCCCCACTGGGTAGATTGACAAAAATCAGATGCACCCCTAGGTAGGGTATACTGAAAAAGTTTTTCCTGGTGGCAGGGTGTGGGGTGTGGGGTGTGGGGTTTTACCAGTTTTGAGGTGGCCAATTACCTAATTTTCAGGGAAAAAGTCCCGGAATTTTCCCCCTGATCACTCCCATGCCTGGTACTTTTTGATTGACAAAAAGTCTAAAAGTCTTACCCAACAAGGTTTTTAGATTTTTTCAGCAAACCCTAGGTAAAGGCTATAATTCACTCGATCCCGAACGTCACCGAAACCACTGCGGTAATATCTTTGTCGATCGAGGAAGTGTCGTAAATTCCCGAATCGCTCACGTCAGTGGAATTGCGCGAGGTGATCTGAAAAACTCCCGTTTTCGCATCGCGCACCCTTCCCACCCGACTGCCGGTACTACTAGCGATCGCCTCAGCCCTCGCTCTCGCATCTTTGGTCGCCGCCGCCACCATTTCCACCCGCAGCTTATCCAGTTGGGTATAAAGGTAT
Organism: Microcystis sp. Msp_OC_L_20101000_S702; assembly: GCF_007095705.1. Classification (NCBI taxonomy): domain Bacteria; kingdom Bacillati; phylum Cyanobacteriota; class Cyanophyceae; order Chroococcales; family Microcystaceae; genus Microcystis; species Microcystis sp. Msp_OC_L_20101000_S702. Next base: position 19,600 of record NZ_SFBO01000161.1, on the reverse strand, counting down.
TGGGGAGGTTCAGAGACGAGGTTAATTCCCTCCTCAATCAATTCCGTTACCTGCCTAGAAAGTTCCGTGTAACGGGCCACATCGCTCGCCCGGATCTCGAAGCGTTGGGTGAGACGATAGGCAAGAATTTGCCCAGTTTCCTGGCCGTTAACTGTTACTTCGGGAATCGCCATCGTCTCGATCGCGTTGGTTGTGATTGCGTCTTCGGGAACTTGTTTTTCTTTGAGATAAGCTCGTATCCGCTGGGTTTGCCGGATCAGATCGCGGTAGGCATCTTGGGCGGTAGGTTGTTGACTGGAAACCGATAAACGCCAGAGAAGATAATCGGATGTAATCGCCCTTTTGGCCGAACCAGTGACGACAAAAACATCGCTCGCCCGTTTCACCGCCAAGAACGAGCGTGCCGCTATCCACGAACTCAAGACGAGAGCGATCGATAGCACTGATAAACCCGCGAACACCTGTGGGAAACGTCGAAATATAGAACTGTCTTTCATCATCCCCATCCTAGAAATCTGACGTTTCCATCCTATGCTAGTAGCGAGTGCCTTGAAATTATTATTTACAAAAATCAATGGAGGTCGCAATCTGACGGGATGCTTTCCCTTCCCCAAAAACTCCCTAGCGCTGACGGCGACAACGCCCGATAAGTTCAGCTTGACCATGGAATGGGCTTTATCCCCCTCTGTTTAACCCGAACTGTGGTTAAATAAATACTTCGCCGAAAAAGGTTTCAGCGAAGTACCACAATAGTCAGTGACCAGTTATCAGTTATCAGTAACTTTAGTATAACACCTTTGATCCAAAAATCATAACTTTGTGCAAAAAAAGGCCACAAATAAATACTTCGCCGAAAAAGGTTTCAGCGAAGTACCACAATAGTCAGTGACCAGTTATCAGTTATCAGTACCTTTAGTATAACACCCTTTTTCGATCACTGCAAGACTTTTTGCAAATTTTAGGCCAAGAATTTTGGACCTAAACCGACTTTCGGCGCGTACACCGCCCGATCGCCCAATTCTTCTTCGATGCGTAATAAGCGATTATACTTAGCCACCCGTTCACTGCGACTGAGAGAACCGGTTTTAATCTGTCCGGCATTAGTGGCCACCGCTAGATCTGCGATCGTGGTGTCTTCCGTTTCTCCAGAGCGATGACTGATAACAGAACGATAACCGTGACGGGTGGCCAGGGCGATCGTTTGTAGGGTTTCCGTCAAAGAACCGATCTGATTGAGTTTAATCAGGATCGAGTTAGCAATACCCAGATCGATCGCTTTTTGCAGACGGATGGGATTAGTCACCATCAAATCATCGCCCACCAACTGAATCCGCGCCCCCAGTTTATCGGTCAATAATTTCCAGTTATCCCAATCCTCCTCGTGTAAACCGTCTTCAATAGAAATAATCGGATAGCGATCGACTAAACTGGCCAAAAAATCCACCATTTCGGCCGGAGAATGGGCCGAACCATCGTAGAGGTATTGACCATCCTTATAGAATTCACTGGCGGCCACATCCATAGCTAAAGCCACCTCCGACCCCGGTTTATAACCAGCACGTTCGATCGATTCAATCAAAATATCCAAAGCTTCCTGATTTGAAGCCAAATTAGGAGCATAACCGCCCTCATCGCCCACACCAGTCAGTAATTTGCGTTCGTGCAAGGCCTTACCCAAAGCGGCGAATACTTCCGCTCCCCAACGCAAACCCTCCTTAAAAGAATCGGCCCCGATGGGGAAGATCATAAACTCCTGAAAATCGACGTTATTATCAGCGTGAGAACCACCATTGATCACGTTCATCATCGGGACGGGTAGCACATTGGCCATCGGGCCACCGAGATAACGATAGAGAGGCAATCCCAGATCCGCCGCCGCTGCTTTGGCCGTAGCCAGAGAGACGGCTAGGATAGCATTAGCCCCTAATTCTCGTTTATTGGCCGTGCCATCGCGATGGATCATAGCTAAATCGATACTAGCTTGGTCGAAAGCATTCATCCCCTCCAAAACTGGGACAATTTTTTCGTGGACATTGCGAACCGCTTTCAGGACACCCTTACCACCGTAACGCTGGGGATCATCATCGCGTAATTCGTGGGCCTCAAAACTACCCGTAGAAGCGCCACTGGGAACCTGGGCCAAACCGAGCGCCCCCGATTCTAACAGCACTTCCGCTTCGATCGTGGGACGGCCGCGGGAATCTAGAATCTCCCTAGCTGCGATCGCTTCGATGGGAACTTCGATTTTATCTAACATAACTTATCGTCTCCAACTCAATTTACGGGGTAATTTCGGCTGATTACTAATTGCCTAAAGGGAAATCCACGTTGACAATCTGCTTTTGATCATCAAAAACGAGGATTAAGGTATCCGTCAGTTTTTCAAATTGAATCGTCACCAACACCAGATCCACACCGTCCGTATCCGAGCCTTTTCTGACCTGAGTTCCCACGACCCGACGCACGGGGCCGGTACGCTTAAGTAAATTTTCCCAAGCGCCTTGCACTCTGGTGGGGAAAACCTCAGCTTTGAGAAAAGGGTGTAGATAGCCTCTGGCCAGGCCGTAGTCTTTATTGGCCAAAGCCTTGACAAAAGCATCGCCAATCTCAGAAATACTACGAAATTCGGGAAAATTGGCGGCAACTATCTGACCTGACTGGTTAAAGGTAATTACCACATCTTCAGTGAGTTTCTCAAATTCAACGGTGACAATCACCAGATTGGCATTGATAGCATCGAGTAGCTTGCTTTTGACAATGCGCTTAAACGGTCCAGTATGGTCAGTGACTTGGCTTTCCCAGACCTTTTGCAGTTTTTCGGCAGTCCAGAGGGGTTTTAGTTGGGGTGACAAAGCTGCAATAACTTTACCGTATTGTTTAGTTCCCAACCATTCCACTATCTGCCGAGCTTGCTTTTCTTCCCGAACGGGATCACCAATAGCGATCGCAGTCGGTTCTAGGTTCGCCTGTACTGGTGAAGCGCTGAACGGAGTCCAAGGCAGGGAAAAACCAATTAAACACAAAGAGAGAATCGATACCCGTTTCGCTAATGAAAGCCGCATCATTTCAGCTATTGCTCCGCAAATAAATAACGTTTTTCCACTTGACGATTGAATTGATGCCATTGTTCATTAGTTAAAGCATTCAACATCGGTCGATCGAGCAATATCTCTCCCCTTGTTATACTGATTTAACGATTAAAACTACCGCCGAACGCGCTTGCACCCGATAATTTTCCGATTCAATAGCGGCGGCGGCATCTAAATCACAGGCTGCCTCGGACAATTGCCCAGCAGTATCAATGACGCGATGCCATTTTTCCCCTTGTCCCAAGGGTGGTAACTGGAAGTTGAGAGATTCCCAGTAAGCGTTGAGCATAATGTGTAAATACTCGTTTGCCTTAGGATGACGCAGGGAAAAAGCTAAACTGCGGGAATCTTCCGACCAATCGGGTTTACTCAACTGTACACCATGCCAACTGAGATGGGGTTCAAGACTGGTATAGGTGACTTCTAGCAATTTTTCTTGACGGAAAAGAGCTAATTTTTTATTAAAATCGATCAGTCTCCTTACGAAACACCAAAGATCGAACTCTTGCTCTACCGCACTCCAATCGAACCAACTTAACTGGTTATCCTGACAATAGGCGTTATTGTTGCCCTTTTGGGTGCGTCGCACTTCGTCCCCCATCAACAGCATAGGTGTTCCTTGGGAAATGAACAGGATCGTTAAGAGATTTTTTATTTGTTGCAGTCGCAGGGTTTTAATCGCCTCGTTATTGGTTTCCCCTTCTATCCCACAATTCCAGCTAAAATTATCGTTGCAACCGTCCCGATTCTCCTCGCCGTTAGCCTCGTTGTGTTTCTCGTCGTAGGACACTAGATCGTTAAGGGTAAAGCCATCGTGACAGGTAACAAAATTTATACTTCTATTGACATCAGTGTTAGGTCTGTGGTATATGTCGGGGCTTCCTAAAATCCGCGCCGCTAATTTCGTGACTATGCCGGTATCTCCCCGGACAAAAGCACGCACATCATCGCGAAAAGGACCATTCCACTCGGAAAACCAATCGGCAAATTCGACAAATTGACCGACACTATACAATCCTGCCGCATCCCAAGCTTCGGCGATTAATTTTGTCCCAGCTAAGACAGGATCCGATTCGATCGCCCAGATCATGTTATAACCTTTTTGCAGGATCGGTTCCCCGTCCACATTGCGCGATAACACGGCCGCTAGGTCAAAGCGAAAACCATCCACGTGCATTTCCGACACCCAATAGCGCAAACAATCGAGAATCATTTTGCCAACAATCGGATGACTGCCCTTGAGGGTGTTACCACAGCCGGTATAGTTGCTATAGAGGCTTTTATCGACCGCATCAAGGATGTAGTAGGTGCGATTATCGATACCTTTCAAGGAAAGAGTCGGCCCGGTTTCGTCCCCCTCGGCGGTATGATTGAAAACCACATCGAGAATCACTTCGATCCCCGCTTTGTGTAAAGCTTTCACCAGATCTCGAAATTCATTCAAAGGACCCAGGGGTGAGCGATCGCTACTGTAACCGGCATGGGGCGCAAAAAAGCTGATCGTGCTATAACCCCAATAGTTAGTTAACCCCGGCATGGCCGAAGCGGGATCAAAGTAATGAATCGGCAACAATTCCACGGCAGTAATGCCTAGGTTTTTCAAATAGGGTATTTTTTCGATTAATCCCGCAAAAGTACCTCTTTTTTCCTCGCTAACGCCGGAATTCGGGTTGCGAGTAAAGCCACCGACGTGCATTTCGTAGATAAAACTGGCAGAGTAGGGAGTGCGTAACGGTTTGTCATCTTCCCAATCATAGCAGCCCGGATCGACCACCAGACCCCGCAAAGCTCGATGACAATTATCGCCTTTTTCGCTGGCAGCTTGTCGATCATAAATTTCCGCACCGACAATCGCTTTCGCATAGGGATCGAGAACTACTTTATCAGGATCGAAGCGATGACCCTGGGCTGCATTATCTGGACCATAGACTCGATAAGCATACACTTGACTGGCTCCAATCCCGTGAACGAAAATATGCCAATAGAAAAAGGTGCGGTTTTCTTGGGGATTGAGACGAATAATTTGACTAGGTTGCGGGGAATTGGCATCATCAAATAATAATAATTCGATCGCAGTGGCATACTTAGAAAATAGTGAGAAGTTGACACCATCGGCCAATACAGTTGCCCCGACGGGATGGCTTTTACCGTGATCGGTTTCTAAGGTCATTGTCAAGAGATAAGAAGTGATTAGGAGTAGTATAAGATTATTCGGCGTTGTTGAATTGGCGTACCATTATTCAGCAGACCCTAAGTAGGTAGGTGTTAAAAACCATCAGCGCCCCCTTATTAAGGGTAGTAGGGTTGATTCATGAATCAACCCTAGGATCAAGGGGGTATCAGCGCCCTCCTTATTAAGGGGATATCAAAGGCGAAATCTATCTTCAATTTAATTGAAACGACTATCATAAAAGACTATGATCGTGTTTGTTGCGAAGTTGCTGAAGAGTCTTGCGATCGCTGTCTAGATCGACTTCATCGTAATGTAAATCGGCATCGTGGTTTTTCAAAAAAGCATCCACCACCCAACGAGAAGATAGACCTAAAATACTTCCGACCTCAGCACTGGTGATTTTTTCCGCTCGGTAGGCCTGCACCACCAAAGCCTCTAAAATTTCACGGGTAAGATTATTGTAGTTGTAATGTTGAAGCAATTCATCGGGAATATCGATAGTAATTTTCATGATTTAGCTTCCTTTTTTTTTGGGGTTACTGATAATGTTTATAGAACTTAGGTTGAGTTAAAGCATGAAACCCAACGCTTATTCTACACCTTCTCAACAGGATTTAGTATAACTTTTGGATATGGATAAAGCTGGCATTTCTATTACTTCGCTTCAAATAATTTACAAATCTCTTTAATAGAAATATAGATACCGAGAACAGCACCTAGCAAAAGAGGGATTTGACTATCCGAACCAAGGCATTTCTGAAAATTTTCATCGGTTAACACTTTATAGACGACCTTAACTAGGGTAAATGCAGTCCACAAAGTTAACCCAGAAACAAAAAGAATTTCTAGATAAGACTTATTGTTTCCCCGTCTTGGCTGTTTTTTTGTAACCAGTGCCACGCTTGCGGTAATAACCAAGGTTCCGATTAACAAAAGAAAGTTTTCAATGTTAACAATCTTCATCAAAAATTTATGCTGATTTTGTTTTCCTAAAGGTAATATACCATCCGCAGCCGGCCGCTAATATCGCACCAATAACCGCACCGTAAACTCCCGCAATCGATCCTCCTAGGGCCGCACCTCCCACCGTTACCACCATCAGGCGATCGGCTTTATCCCAAAATCGAGGGGAATCAGCACCCTCGTGATCAAGGGGGATCCCCTCGCGTTTCGGCACCCCCCTTACTAATGGATAGATCAAGCGGGGCAGGGGGGATCCTGAATCAAGGGGGATCCCCCCGCCTGTCGGCACCCCCCTTATCAAGGGGGGCAGGGGGGATCCAGCTAATTTTTGGGCAGTTTTTACCCAATCTTGGCTAGGAATAACATCATTAATAAATAGGGCCTCGAAATCTAAACTATCGGGAAAAATGACGCTTAAACTTTTGGCGCATTCTTGGTTAGCATAGGCTGCGTCTAACTCTTCGATCGCTTTTTTATAAGCTTTTTCTAGGGGGGGAAAATCCTTGACAAGTTGCCGCAATTGTGTTGCTGCCTGGGGTTGTTCTTCCCTTAATAATCGTTCAATTTCTTTGAGCGATCGCTGTAGATATTCTGGCAAGGGTTCAGTCTGCTGTGCGAGGGCGATTAGCAGCGCTTCAAGATCGATAATTGTTTTGGGAATTTCCATAAGTTAGTCCTGTCCAGTCAGGGTATAGGCTGCCCAATGGTAAGGATCACTATATTCTGTTAGTTGATCTAGCCCTATTGTACTGCCTTCCTTTAAAATATTCGCCGCCCTCACCTCCAGTCGATCGACCCCTTCCCTTAGGTCGGGAAGTTGTCCAAGTTGCTCGATCCAGTTAGCTAGTTGCTGCCAAGTGATATTTTTTAACCAATTTTGTGTATTTTTCAGAGCTAGGGCCGGGGATTCACCCGCTAATAATCTTTGATAGAAGTTAACCATAAACCAAGCACTAGAAATCTCCTTCACCGGCCAGAGGGTACTGACCACATTAGTCGCACCGGCTGCCAAGAAAGCACTGACGAGGCCGACGTATTCGGTAGTAATGCCATCCTTACCGGTGAGAGCGGTTTCACAGGCAGCCAGACAGACGAGACGGTAACTAGAGAGGTTGAGCTTGTTGATATCCCGGACAGTCAATAAACCATCGCTAAGGGCGATCGCAGACTCCTGGGGACGAAAAGAGTCATAAAAGCCGTGACCAGTGAAATGAAAGGTTTTATGGGCATTTTCGAGGGCTTTGCGGACGTTTTCCCGTGATGCCTTTTTCGGGCTAATTCTCTGGCTCGGTTGCACGATATGGCTAATAATCGCTGATTCCAGTTGGGCTAAATCCATGGGTTTTTGTTCCGTTTTGGGGTCTTCGACGCTGAGGAGGGGAGAATAGGAGGAATCGCCGGACTGGGGACGCAAACCGACCTGAGCAGAGGGGAGATAGGTGGCGGTGTATTTTTCGGGGAAGAGGGTATGTAGGGGGAAGCGGTGCAGATCCCGGTGGGGGATGAGAATCAGGGAATCAACGGAAACCGGCAAAGGTTCGAGAATTTTATCGATCTGTAAAATCCGCTTTAATTGGGCAAAACGGCTGTTAAGTGACAATCTCCAGGGGTGATTTTGTTTATTCTCGGTTTCTTTTTTACTGGCATAGTCAAGGTATTGTTTATCCCATTCAGTTAACCAAGTCCGAAACTGTCGCGCTGGTTGACGGCGTTGTTCTGGCTCTAGAATGACGGGATCAGCCTCTGCGGTGATAATAAAGGTGGTGAGATTGTCCTCGCTGAGATACCAGTAAATAATCGCCTTATTCGGACTGGTCAGGCTTTGGATAGTGGCATAATCGGGACTGGTGGGGTTTTCTTGCCAATTATCGAGAATCCAAGTCAAACAACGATTTTTATAAAATTCTGCCTGTTCAATTGCGTCTAGGGGATGATTTTCCTCGATCAGTAAATCGATTTCTAGGTGACTAAAACTGCTGAATTTTGCCTCAAAAGCCGGTTTATCGCGTTTCTGGGCGCGTAGTCGGGTGAAAAGGTGGCGCCCCTGTTGTTGATAGAATCGCGCTTCAGGGATTTCCTGTAGGGAAAGATGAGCGCGGATCAATCCTTGCAGAATTTTTAAATGATCTTCCGGGAAGTCTTTTTCGCTGAGAATCGGTAAAGCGATTTGATAATGTCGGATTGCTTCGCGCCAATAGGGACTAGCATTCTCTTTATATCGGGAATGTTCCAGATAAGCTTCCCCTAGATAGCGATAAATTTGCCCCCACGGAGGCGATCCTTGAATGAGGTGGGGAAGTGCCTCCCGGAGGGCGAAAATATGGGGTTCTCGGTCATTAAGGGCTACTATCGGTTTACGGTAAATGAGAGCTTCTAGACTAGGAGTAGAAATGCGATTTTTACTCAGAGAACAAACGGCCCACCCTCGGCCGTACCAAGCTTCATGTAAATCGGGTTTAATTTCTAAAGCTCGATCGTAGGATGCGATCGCTTCTTCAAATCTGGCTAAATCAGCTAACGCAATCCCTCGGTTGTTCCAAGCTAGATGGTAATCGGGTTTAATTTCTAAAGCTCGATCGTAGGATGCGATCGCTTGTTCAAATCTGCCTAAATTATATAACGCATTCCCTCGGTTGTACCAAGCTTGATGGTAATCGGGTTTAAATTCTAAAGCTCGATCATAGGATGCGATCTCTTCTTCTAATCTGCCTAAATTAGCTAACGCATTCCCTCGGTTGTACCAAGCTCCATGGTAATCGGGTTTAAATTCTAAAGCTCGATCGTAAGAGGCGATCGCTTCTTCCAATCTGCCTAAATTAGCTAACGCACTCCCTCGGTTGTTCCAAGCTTCATGGTCATCGGGTTTAAATTCTAAAGCTTGATCGTAGGATGCGATCGCTTCTTCTGATCTGCCTAAATTCCTTAACGCAACCCCTCGGATGTGCCAAGCATAGTGGTCATCGGGTTTAATTTCTAAAGCTCGATCCCAGGATGCGATCGCTTCTTCTAATCTGCCTAAATTATATAACGCAATCCCTCGGCTGATCCAAGCATCAGGGTAATCGGGTTTAATTTCTAAAGCTCGATCGTGAGATGCGATCGCTTCCTCAAATCTGCCTAAACCGTCTAGTGCAAATCCTCGGACATACCAAGCATGATCAAAATCGGGTTTAATTTCTAAAGCCTTGTCAGAGGAAGCAAGTGCTTCTTCATACCGCCCTAAATTGTTTAGTATAACTCCTCGAATATCCCAAGCTTGATGGAAATCGGGTTTAATTTCTAAAGCTCGATCATAGGATGCGATCGCGCCGAGAAAATCCCCATTCATGTATTTCTGGTTTCCTTGCTCAAACCAGAATTCGGCATCCTGAACCACTTCCGTTAAATCCGTCTCCTTTGAGCCTAGATTTTCCCCCTCCACACCGGAAACATCCCTCACCGCGTCGCGCAACTGGAGGCTAATCCGTTGGGACACTTCCCCCAGATTTCCCGTCATCACCTTGCCTAAAGCCGCCAGATTCCGCCCTAAAGTTTGATAATCTTCCGGATACTGTAGCCATTCCTCGCTTTTGACCTCTAACCACCGCGCCAGCTTTTTATCGTCACAATGGCGACTGTATAGCCATCCCCGTAACCCGCCGGTAGTGGTTCCCGCCGCCACCTGCTCGAATAACCCCATCAATATCCCTTCATATTCCCCATCGCTGGGTTCTGGAGGAGTATTTTTGACTTCTTTGGGGTTAATTGCCTTTGGACTGGCAATAAAGAGCGATTTTAGCCAATTCCAGAGCTTTTTTAGTAAGGATAGCATCGAAGAAAGGGGGAAAGGAAGATAAGGAAATTATATCTCTACTGCCGAAAGTCGCCCCTTTCGGGGTTAGGGACTTGCGTGGGAATAATATCCCAGCCAGAAAATCGCTCTGTAGAAGAATCAGACCGGCCAGATGGCATATTATCAAAGCGCAAGTCTCTTAGCTGCGGGGGAACTCGAAGGCTCTCCCTCTACTTAGGGTGATCAGCAAACCTGAGCACTCGGAGGGCGCAAGCATTGCGCCCCTACAGTAACGGATTTTGTCCACAATGTAGGGGCGAACCGCGTTCGCCCAAAAGGTACATTAACGTAGGGGCGAACCGCGTTCGCCCAAAAGGTACATTAACGTAGGGGCGAACCGCGTTCGCCCTAAATGGCACAGGATCAAAGCGCAAGTCCCTTAGCTGCAGGGGATAACGTCCTAGGGGTTTTCTGCATCGATCTAATTTTTTCTAGAATGGGGAGAAAAGTAATTGCCATCGATCCATGATTCAGAGTATCTCGTCCTCTTGGTTGTCTGAGTATTCCTCGGCAGTTGCCGCAGGAATTTGCGCTATTTTAGTCTTTTTTGGTTGGTTATGCCTACACTTTAATCTGATCGGCCCGGCTTTTATCCTACTAGCGATCGCATATCTGGTGGGAGGATACGAGAGTACCCAAGCAGGATTGACGACTTTATGGGAGGAAAAAGAACTAGATGTGGACCTGTTAATGATTGTAGCGGCCCTGGGGGCGGCGATTTTGGGACTCTGGGACAGTAATTACTATCTCATCATCGATGGAGCCGTTTTAATCCTGATTTTCGCCATTAGTGGCGCATTAGAACAGATTGCCATGGCAAAAACCGATCGCAATATTCGTTCTCTCATGGCCATGACTCCCGATACTGCTAGATTAATCACGGGAGACAGGGAAAAAGAGGTTCCTATCAAGCAATTACGGATCGGTGACACAGTTTTGGTCAAACCGGGCGAATTAATCCCCATTGACGGCATTATTATGGAGGGAAACAGTCCCATTAATCAAGCGCCAATTACCGGAGAATCGCTTCCCGTGGATAAAACCATCGGTGAAGAAGTCTTTGCGGGAACTCTCAACGGTGCGGGAGTGCTACGTTTAAAGGTGGAAACTCCCCCCGAAAGTCGCTTAATTGAGAGGGTGATTCGTTTGGTAGAAAAAGCGCAAAATGAATCCCCTCCCTCCCAAGAGTTTATCGAAGGTTTCGAGCGAGGTTATGCGAAAATTATCGTGATTTTGGGCTTAATTTTCGGGATTTTACCGCCTTTTTTCTGGGGTTGGACCTGGGAAACCACCATCTATCGGGCCTTAATTTTTCTCGTGGTGGCTTCTCCCTGTGCTTTAATGGCCTCAATTATGCCGGCTTTGTTATCGGGTATCGCTAACGGGGCAAAACAGGGGATTTTATTCAAAAATGGCGCAAGATTGGAGATGATCGGCCGCATACGAGCGATCGCTTTTGATAAAACCGGCACTCTCACCCTTGGTAAGTTGCAAGTGGTGGAAATTATCCCTATCCATGCAGTCAGTGAAAATGAGGTGTTAGCGGTGGCTGCAGCTCTAGAATCCTGTTCCGAACATCCCATCGGATCCGCTATTACCGCCACAGCCAGGGAACGTGGTATAAATTTCTTCAGTGCTAATCAGGTGCAAGCGGTATCAGGACGGGGTATCACGGGAAAAATTGCCGATAAGTCGGTATCTGTGGGCAATTTTGCCTATATTCGTGACCATATTGCTGATCTTGACCAGAATATCCTAGCTATCCGCGAACGTTTACAAAAAGAAGGCAAAACCCTGGTATGGGTAGTACAAGAGAATCAGATACTTGGTGCGATCGCTGTGGCCGATACCCTGCGGGAATCGGCAGTTAATCTGGTGAAGCAGCTAAAAAAGATCGGTATCGAACATATCGTTTTAATTACGGGTGATAATCAACAAAGTGCCGATAAAGTTGCTGAAAAACTCGGTATTGAGGAAGTTTACGCTGATTTACTGCCCGAAGATAAGTTAACCGTTATCCAAAATCTCCAAGAAAAATATCACACTGTCGCTATGGTGGGGGATGGCATTAATGACGCGCCCGCTTTAGCTATGGCTAATGTGGGGATTGCCATGGGAAAAGCTGGTAGTGATGTGGCCTTGGAAACGGCCGATATTATCCTTATGTCCGATAATTTAGCCAAAATTCCCAGCGCGATTAACCTCGGTCGTCGTGCCAATCGCATCGTTAAACAGAATATCACTTTCGCCCTCGCGTTTATCGGCATATTGCTAATAGCCAATTTTGCCGGTGATATAACTTTACCTCTGGGTGTTATCGGTCATGAAGGATCGACGGTATTAGTGACTCTAAGCGGTTTAAGATTGTTCAAATAGGGATAAAAATACAGAGAACTATGGGCGAAATCCAGGCAATCCGAGGCACAAAAGATATTTTACCGGCGGAGGTCGGTTACTGGCAGTGGTTAGAGGAAACTGCCAGCAGAATTTTAGGGACTGCGCTGTATCAAGAGATACGAACTCCTATTTTTGAACAGACGCAACTTTTTGAACGGGGTATCGGGGAAGCGACGGACGTGGTGGGTAAAGAAATGTACACTTTCTTTGATCGCGGTCAACGTTCCCTGACTTTGCGACCGGAGGGAACGGCTGGGGTCGTTCGCGCCTATATTGAACACAAATTACAGGCCGCCGGAGGAGTACAAAGACTCTGGTATAAGGGGCCGATGTTTCGTTATGAACGTCCGCAAGCGGGTAGGCAGCGACAGTTTCATCAAATTGGGGTCGAATTGTTGGGAACTGATGACCCTAGGGCGGATGTGGAAGTAATTACCCTTGCCAGCGAGATATTAAAAGCTGTGGGGCTAGAAAACCTAAAATTAGACCTTAATTCCCTGGGAAATGCCCAAGATAGGCAAAATTATCGTCAGGCCCTGCTAGATTATTTGACTCCCTACAAAGCTGATTTAGACGCGGATTCTCAACAGAGATTAGAAAAAAATCCCCTGCGAATTTTGGATAGTAAGGACGAGAAAACCAAGATTATCTGTGAGAATGCCCCCAGTATTCTTGAACATCTCGGTAGTGATTCTCAAAAGCATTTTGAACGGGTGCAATCTTTACTAACCGATTTGGGAGTTATCTATAATCTTAATCCCTCTTTAGTGCGTGGATTGGACTATTACACCCATACGGCCTTTGAAATTCAGTCCGATGATTTAGGCGCTCAAGCTACGGTTTGCGGTGGTGGTCGTTATGATGGTTTAATAGCTCAATTAGGCGGTCCAGACACGCCGGCAGTGGGTTGGGCGATCGGTTTAGAACGTCTGATTATATTATTACAACAAAAGCAATCTTTATCTTTTTTGGTTCCCGATTTTTATCTCGTCTCCAAAGGAGAAAAAGCTGAGGCCCGCAGTGTGGTATTAGCGCAGCAATTACGCGGATTGGGGTTTAGCGTCGAGTTAGACTTAAGCGGCAGCGCTTTCGGGAAACAATTTAAACGGGCCGATCGAGCTAAGGCCGTGGGCTGTATAATTTTGGGGGATGCTGAGGCTGAAAATGGCACGGTACAACTGAAATGGATGGCCACCCAAGAACAAATTAGTCTAACCCAAGCGGATTTACTGACACAAGCAGGGGAATTAAAAGCGCAAATCTCCCGGCACAAATCCTAAGTTTTAGCGTCATGGCCAAACATTAGGCCTAGGCTAGGATTATGGAATTTATACTGCAAAAACAAGGGGAGAATCACGGACGCACAATTTCTACTAATTCCCTAGAAATTGTCTCGGAAAACTATCGTCTTTTGGCCCGTCTGGATTCTCCTTTTGCTCATATTGAAGTGCGTATCGATTACGAATCTCCCGAAAGTAGCGAACGATATACCCATTATTATCGATCGGATGCTGGGGGGTGGCTGGAAATTTTTTCCTATCGAGATTTAGGAATAGGTAGCTGGAAAATTCGCTGTTATGGGGATATTTTGGCCGAATTAGGGGGGCAAGGTTGGCAAGAAATGTTAACTTTAATTGTTACTCCTGTTAAGATCAATTATCTGGCTCAATTAGAACAGTTAATTAAAACCGAAATTGAACCTTTCTTAGCACGAGAATACTCTCCAGAAATGGTAAAATTAGAATTGGCCGATTTAACTAATAATTCTGCGTTTGTTTTTGATTTATGCCTACCAGAGGAAACAATGACTGCTGGGGAAGGGGTAACTCTAGAACTGCCGGAACCTGCTAATATGAAAAAGAGCCTTCAAAGTTTATCTAATCGCAATTCTGCACCCCTACCCCCGAAAATATCCGGTTCTAATTCTCGCCGAAAATCACCGCAACTGCCCCCAATTCCTAAAAATAAATAACCTGATAGTATGTAATGATGAGGTGAGGCAGCAACTTAAACCTAAGATTTTTTCAAGAACTTCTGACGAACTCGCGAGATTAATAGGTCTAATTCCGGTAACTTCAATAACATCGCACCGAGGAGGAATAAACCCACCGCTACGGTTGAAGCAAAACCTAACTGTAATAATTGTAGGAAAATATTACCAGCACCGAAAACCTTTTCCCAACCCCAACTAGCACCCCAACTACTAACACCAGAAAGTATTGTAATTACCGTTAATCCCAATAAGGATAAACCCCATTCTCCCAAGGGTAAACCTCCTAAACGACGATTTAAAATCACCGTAAAAATGCCCATAGAAAGGATATTAACCCCCACGGTTGCTAAAACAATCCCCGGAGTACCAAAAGGTCTATACAAGAGGAAATCCAGCGCACCATTGAGAAAAATATTTACCATACTCACCTTAAAAGGAGTTTCGCCATCACCCAAAGCATAGAACACTCGTACTAAAACATCGCGACCGAGATAGAAAAACATCCCGAAACCGTAGGCCATTAATACGGGAACCACCTGTTCCGAGGCAGCCAGATTAAAGGCACCCCGTTGATAGATAACCCGCACTACCGGGAAAGCGAGGGCGATAAAGATAGCGGTGAAGGGTAACATGGTTAAAGCCGTCAATAATAAACCCTGACGGATTCTTTGCTTCAATTCTCCCCAATTTTCCGGTTCCGTCAGTCGAGAAAATATCGGCATAAACGGCACGAGAATCATGTTAGACATGATGCCCAAGGGCGTGAGAACGATAAAACTGGCGTAACGCATGGAAGCGGCGGCATTTTCGATAAAAGAAGCGAAAAAGAGGTCAGTATAAACGTTAATATGCAACATTCCCGAAGATAAGGTGGCCGGAATCATCACCCGCAACACCTCCGACACCCCCGGTATCCGCCAATCCCAACGAAATGTTAATTTTCCTAAACCTGACTTGACTTGTGCGCCCACTTGTGCTAACCATTGCCAGAGCGCCCCGACGAGAGTACCACCGGCGAGGACAAAACCCCCCAGTTGCACATATTGCGGCTCATCAATGCGATCGCCAAGAAACCAAGCCAGCAAACCCACCCCGATAATCACCGCCACACTGGAAAAAAGCGGACTGAGACTCGGTAGCCAGTATTGGTCCGCCGCGTTGAGAGTACCGAAACCGATGCCGATTAAACCGGCTAAAACCGCCATGGGGGCCATAATTTGCAGTTGTTGAATGGCCATGCTGCGGGTGGCGGCATCTAAACCGGGAGCGAGAACATCGATAAAAATATTGGCAAAAACGATTAAAAAGACGGTGACAGCTAATAAAATCGCACTGACTAGGGTGGTAATAGTCTCGACAATCGGCGCGGACTCGGATTTATCTCTTTTGGCCAAAACACTGACCAAAGCACTGTGAAAGGGGCCGTTAATGCCACCGAGGAGAATTAACAGAAAACCGGGGATAACGTAGGCAAAAGCGTAGGCGTTCACCACTGGCCCGACACCGTAGGCAGCGGCGATTACCTGTTCGCGGACTAAACCAAAAACCTTACTGATTAAGGTGGCAACGGCGACAATTCCGGCAATACCGGCTAAGGAACGGGTAGCTTTCTTATTAATGACGACACCTCGAAAGAAAACAACTGCATTGATCGATTCTACCCGTTTCTGTGTTCCCGTAGAAAAGCGATCTCTAGTTGTCAAATTTAATTTGACTGGAGTGTATAACACCCATTTCCCCACAGACATCCGTATAATACCAAGAGCCAACCGAACCATAAATATTGATGGTTCTACGTTCTCTGACTGAACAGATGATATTGCCATTGGGGGATGTTCTCACATTTGATGGTGGAGAAAAGACTATTGCTGTGGCGATTCTTGATGTGGATTGAGAACTATTGAATCTGTAACTACACACCACCTCTAGCATTGTTTGAGTCGCCTGAGAGCGGGGACGATGAATTTGTCTTTCGGGAAAAGTCGTCCAAGTTCCGTTATCACAATTAGCTTGGCTAACCAGTCGTTGATTTCCTAAATAATAAACAAAGTCAACACTACGCGAACTAGCCGGAACAATTGAACATAAATCGATGTTAACGCTTTTTCCCGTCACAGCAGTTCCGGCAAAGTAATTACAAGTTTGAGCCAAAACTATATTGGGTTTTGCCCAGGAAGTACCGACTACCATTGTCAAAGATAGACTAGAAATCAAAATAATTTTTTTCATGGTTGATTTGACATTTTCTGAAGGCTTTTTCTGAGATTATTTTATACTCAATTGAATTGCGGCTAGAACCTGATGGCGACAAAATATTAGTATTTCTTATCTAATTCTCTGTTCCCGCCGAAAAGCGATCGCTAGTTGTCAAATTTAATTTGACTGGAATGTATAACACCCATTTCTCCATAGACATTCGTATCATACCAAGAGCCAACCGAACCATAAATATTGATGGTTCTACTCTTGATTACAAAAATCCCCCGTTCAAGAAAACTTAACAATGCCCACCAGCGATCGCAGTTGACAAGACTAAAGCGATCGCACTGGATGAAAGTATTTCTAAGGCGATCAACAAAGGTTTAAGAATGTGAGGGATTGATGTTACAATATCTCTTGAATAGATATTATTAATTGAAGCTTTCGATAAAGAACGCATATAATAAGCCAATAAAAATAAAAAGGTGCGTTAATTGCACCCTACGCGATTGGCGAGCGCTCTGAAAGTCCTTATCGGTCTGATTGGCGTGCGACAATGATCGCTACAATTTCCGACTATAATAAAGAACCAGCAACCCTCAATGATTACGAATTTCACTGAATGCCAACGGTCATTAGAATTGGACATTTTCGGTTTCACTTCTATTCCGATGAAGGTTCCGAACCGCCACCTACTCATGTACGTTCTCCTGATGGTGAATGTAAATTTTGGCTTGAACCGATAATCATTTTAGCTTCCAATCGTGGTATTCCTTCCCATGAGCTACGGGAAGTAGAGAGGCTAGTTTATAAAAATCAAGACCTTTTAAGGAGTGCTTATCGTGATTTCCACAAACATTAATCCTATAATGACTGTTGAGCCTGCCGCCATTCGAGCCTGGGCAGAAGAACGCATGATATACGTTGAACTCAGTGATGGACGTATTATCGGTTTTCCTAGTGATCGCTTCCGTATTTTGAAACAAGCAACGAATGAGCAATTGGCGGCGGTTAAGGTTGAAGTCAACGGCTATGCTCTACGGTGGGAAGAATTAGATGAGGATATTACCGTTCCGGGGATTGTCGCTGGTCATTTTCAGTTACCGCCTTTCTAATCTGTTTTGATAGTTCAAGCAATTGTAGGATGAGTTGGCGTAGGCGATCGCACTGTTTTAAAGTTTAATTAACAAGAAGATAGTGATCTCACTGGATGAAAGTGTTCCTAATGTGATCGCCAAAGGTTTACCAATTCTCCAAAGTCTGACTACAGAAGTTTAATCCCCCTAAATCCCCCTTAAAAAGGGGAACTTAAAGGGGGATTTAAATTCGATGTGTAGTTTTCATTTAGAGAAATGGTATTACAATCTCTTCAGAGGAAGAGCTAATGGGGGCTTCTGATGAGGAACAGTTAGCTTATGCTTTATTGCAAGGCCGAGTTATTTTCACTTTTGATGATGGCGATCGCTGATGCTTCTACGCGCTGTGCTAACATCTCCAATATTATAGGTGTTTTTGCTTTATGAAAAATCAGTTATTAAAATTAGCTTTTGAAGTAGAAATTGAAGAAGGGGAGCAACTCAATCTTCCCAGTTCTATTGTGCAAGGAATTGGTAAAGGGAAGTGGGTGATTACTATTCAGCCCAAAACCTTAGTTAGCGATCGCCTTCATTCTTCTTTTCTGAATAGTTATGCCTCAGAAGACGAAGGTTTATATGACGATTATTAAAGGAGGTGAGTTCTGGGTTGCCAAAATTCTATTTACTGATGGTACATCATCAAAAAAAAGACCTGTGTTGATTCTTTGGGTTGATGGAGATGACGTGTGAGTGGTTATACAACGGTGGTCCCTACCAGTTAGTCATTTTCCACTTCTTACTAGGTGTCTTCTGCTACCTCGGTCGGACGTTTAATCTTCCAATACGCTTCTTTCAACAATAGCCGCTCCCTGCACTTCTTCTTGGGTGCTTGGCCGGTAATCGGTATCTGGTTTACGGCAATGGGTGTTAGCACCATGGCGTTCAACCTCAACGGTTTCAACTTCAACCAGTCGATTCTCGATTCTCAAGGTCGTGTAATCGGTACTTGGGCCGATGTGCTGAACCGCGCTGGTATCGGTATGGAAGTAATGCACGAACGTAATGCACATAACTTCCCCTTAGACTTGGCTAGTGGTGAACAGGCTCCTGTAGCTCTGACCGCTCCCGCTATCAATGGTTAATTCCTAGTCTGAACGAAAAGGCACTCCCGCGAGGGGGTGCTTTTTTGTTGTTAGAATTGGGGAACGGGGTACAATGAAAGGGAATTCTCTAAGGGGAAATATGGCTATAGGCATCGATATTGGCGAATTTATTGTTGCTAGTCCAGATATTTGTAATGCCCGTCCCCGGATTGCGGGAACTAGAATCACGATTCAAAGTTTAGTCATGGATCATAAAACGGGAATGAGTGCCGAAGCGATCGCTAGGGAGTATCCTCGGTTAAATCTGGCTCAAATTTATAGCGCTCTAGCGTATTATCACGCGAATAAAGAACGGATAGAAGCCGATATCTATGCTTACCGAGCGGATTGTGAAGACTGGGAATCCCGATATCGAGCCGGTGAATTGTAATGAGTCAAATCCGTCTCTACTTTGATGAAGATGCGGGTCAACGCTCGGTCGTGCAAGCTTTGCGGAATCTGAAGATTGATGTAATTACCACTTGGGAAGACGATAAAGGTTTATATTTGGCTGGCAATTGATAGAAAGACAAGGGAAATTATTGGTTGCTATGCGCGGAGATAGGAGTCGTCAATCAGCCAAAAAACTTTGGGGCCAGTTTACCAAGTGTTTACCGACAATGCGCTGTTGCTTACACAGACTTTTGGGAGTCCTATAAGACAGTAATTCCTAGTAAACGTCATCGGGCAGTAGGTAAAGAAACTGGTCAAACTAATCCTATTGAAAGATTAAATA
>NZ_SFBO01000160.1:0-15393 GCF_007095705.1 Microcystis sp. Msp_OC_L_20101000_S702 | reverse complement strand
TCTTCCGTGAATTCTAGGTTAATCATGTTTTTAATGAGTGCTTTGCTTCTAATTATGACTCTTGAACTATATTATTGTCTTTGAGTAAAAAATGCAAGTTATAACCGTGCAAAGTATAAATCTGTTTCTTCTTTAGCCAGATACCAAATTTCCAAACCAAAGCCAATAGCCGCTGCTCCAGCCACAGCCGCAGCCACAGCCGCAGCCCAAGCCGCAACCACAGCCACAGTACCAGCCGCAGCCACAGCCACAGCCGCAGCCCAAGCCGCAACCACAGCCCCAACCACAACCCCAGCCCAAGCCACAGCCGCAGCCACAGTCCCAGCCCAAGCCACAGCCCAAGCCACAGCCCAAGCCACAGCCACAGCCCCAGCCCCAGCCCAAGCCCAAGCCGCAGCCTCAGCCGCCCCACCCACACCCACAGCCAAACTCCCAGCCACAACCATAGCCCCAACCACAGCCTCATACAAAGCTGTCACCCCTTCCCAAACTAGGTTTTTTCTGAGTAGTCGATACCATTCTCGGCAAAACGTCCAGGGTCCCAGTAAGCCCAATTGCATCAATAAAGTTGGCTCTGATTTATCTTTTTCGATTATAATTTCTCGCCATAAAACTATCAAAAAAGACAGCACAACAGCAATTGTGATTGCCATCAAGCCATTGACCCAACTTTTTTGCTGATTGAGCATAATAGCAAATATTTCAATTACAGATCCAAGAGAGAGCAAGAAGACAACAGTTATAACAATTAGATATTCTCGGCCTTTTTTAAACTCATATTCTATCTTTTCAAAAAGATTGCGCCAGTCGTTTCTTGTGGGTAGGCGGTAGTTGATTAAGCGAAACAGTAAGGCAAATTTTAATTCAGGTGTCAGACTATTAAATAAATATAACCAACGCTGCTTTGGAGTGATTTTACTTAACACTCGATCAACAAACTCTATTTTAGCAGCTAAATTTTTAATTGAAACTGATTCTAATTCATTTTTTAAATAACTTAATTGAGTCAGATTAATTTCATCTTGTAACTGAATCGCACATAAAGGAATGACTAACCGAGGATCGACTTCAAGAGTGATTGTGGGAATATCATCAGCAGAGCTTTCAATAATTGCAGCAGCAACTTTCTTGACAGTAGCAGAGAACTGAAAATTGCTTGAATTTTCAAAAGGTTGCCAAATCCAATTTAAGTCCGTTTCGATTACCTCTTGTGGCTGGCGCTTTTGTTTAACGGCTCGATTTTTTAGTCGGCGAATGAATCTGAATAGCATTAGTTTTCCTTCATGATAGAGTGCGATTGCGTTCAGCTTGACTATCTTCTAACTCCTTCAACAGTGCTGCAAGTCGAAAACTTACTTTTCCGCTTAAGTTCGGATCTTCCTGCAATCTTTCAAGTGCCTCAGCCGCTTCTGGTATGGCAATTTTAACTAGATCATCCATTGCTTCTATAGAGCCTTTTCGAGCTAAAGATTCTAGTTGATTAACTGCTAAACCTCCCATTCTGATCAACGCTTCTCGCACTTCTATAAAATGGGGTTGATTGGGATCATAGTAAATAACTAATTTTTCTACTGCTTGAGGCAAATTAGTGGCGGATAAGGCTTGAGCCGCTGCTTTTTGGCTGTCTGAATTATCTAAACTATCAACTAAAAAATTAAATAATGCTTTCCCTCTAGGACGAAAATCAGCCGCTACTGAGCCAAAAGCACTACAAATTGATTCATCGGTTCTCAATTGTGTTTTAAAATAATCTATAATCTCCTGAGCAACTTCTGGTGTTACTTCTTGAGCATCTGCTAGACATTCAAATGCTGTCAGTGTATCTTGTTGATATACCGCCGTAATTAAATCCGTACTATTGTTTGCCAATCCACACCATAACTTGACAATTTCTAGCCAGTCGCTAGGAGCATTTTTCCATTTTTGAATTAATTCAGCTTGTTTGTCTGTTAAAGCTGCTGCTACGAAATATTCTTGTAGAGTGAGATGGGGAAAATAATAACGCTGTCCGCCATCAATGCGAAGCAATAATCCACTGCGTTTGACGATTTCATCAACGATAGAATTAGCCTCTTTAGGCTCTAGATTTAATGAAGGTAAGACTTGTTTAACTTGTTCCCATACTTCAGAATCAAGAAGACTGCGGCGATCTTGCTGTTGTCGATTAGTGCTATTCTGAGCATAGAGTGCTAAATGTTGCAGAACTCGCCGCTTGTTGACACCACTATATTGATTAGGGATATTTCTTTGTTGATCGCGCAATTCTAATAAAACATCAGTAGCTTTAGTGTAAAATTCGGCTCGCGAATGAGGTAAAACGAAGGGAGTATCAGTATAAAGATAAGCGATGATTGTTAACAGTAGGGGATTCCGCGCCAGTGCCATAATTTTCGGTTTAGCTCGCAAGTTTTGAATCAATTGTTCTACTGATTTCTCTGGCGGCATTTCCGACTTCCAAGCTTGCAAAAAGCGGCGCATTTGTTGGTCACTAAATTCGTCAATCTCTAAAGTTTCCTCGGTATTATCGACAAACTCATTATGATAAACAGCCGTCCGACAGGTAATAATTACTCGACATTTTTTATAATTTTCTAATTCTAAAAAGTCCTTAAGACACCGAACAACAGAAGAGCGAACGCCACTACTAACCTCATCTAACCCATCTAAAAGCAGCAGCAAACGTCCGTCTTTTAAACCTTGAGAGATGAAACGATTAGCTTTGGGAAAATTATGGCGATCGCAAGCTGCTACTAAATGTTGTTCTAACTTTTCTACTGTCAAATTAGCCTCATTGAGGCGGTTCAATTCTAGTAAAATTGGCACGGGACGATCGGATAAATTTTTGAATCGTCCTTCTGAATAGGAAAGTGCTAGATATTTTAATAACATCGACTTTCCCGAACCAGGCGCACCTTTAACCACTAAGCGGCGGTATTTTTGCACCGCATTTTCTGCTTCAATCAAAGAGCGATCGCTCGCTTTAAAAGCTTTTAAAGAAACATAAATCTCCCGCATTTTTAGGGGACGATGAGGACGAAAAGGTATATTAAGTTTTTGATATTTATCAATTAATGCTTGTCGATACTTTTTAAGAGCAATATTTTCAAATAAG
Source organism: Microcystis sp. Msp_OC_L_20101000_S702 (assembly GCF_007095705.1). Classification (NCBI taxonomy): domain Bacteria; kingdom Bacillati; phylum Cyanobacteriota; class Cyanophyceae; order Chroococcales; family Microcystaceae; genus Microcystis; species Microcystis sp. Msp_OC_L_20101000_S702. Next base: position 12,281 of record NZ_SFBO01000160.1, on the reverse strand, counting down.
GGTGTTCCAGCGAAGGTTTTATAAATCCATTTACTAATCGCTTCTAAAGACTGATTGAGCCATTTTTTTAAGGTATCACTAATAACATTCCACAAAATACCACCCAAAACAAGAATAACAATCACAGGTATCCAGGCAGGATATTTATTAGTATCATATTGTTGTTCATAGATATCCCATAATTCATCCTGTGGAAAACAAGAAGCTTGAGAATTTACCTCTTTATACAAATTTAAAATATCACCAATTGTCTTTTTCTTTTTATCAGTATTAAAAAAGTTCAAACGGTCAGCTTCTGCATCTTTTTTTGCCCGATTTTGAATATCTCCCCTAAGTTGGTTACAGGGATTAGGTGCAGGAAGCTTTTTAGTAGAAACAGGCAAAATTGTCCCCCACGCGACTGAAATTGCCAGCGCTAGGACAAAAATCATCAATAACTGCTGCTTTTTCCAGTGAATAAACTTCATTGTCTGTACCGTTTCTTTGCCTTTTTCCCACATCCTGGCTACCAACATAACACTGATTTATACAGTATAGGCTACATATAAGGAGAGGCACTCATGCAAGAGGGGGAATAAATAATCAGTTTTTAATAACCAGATTCAGTATGATAACTGAAAACTCACATCTGATAACTGATGACTGATAACTGACTCCTGACTTTTAGACAAAAAATCTCTCCCTAAAGAGGAGAGAAGTCAAAAAAAGCACGAATAACAATGGGTGGGAGGCGATTTTTATAGGTCGCCACCACGAAAAGCTAGTAGGAAAATGACAAAGGGGCCAGCTAACATGATTAGCGCCACGAAGGTGAGTTGAAAAATGGGTTCTAAATTGAGAGCCGCAAATAATTCCATGATGTCTCCTAACCTGTTTACAATGATTTAAAAGGCTAATCTGGTCAAAACCATTGTCTCTGGTCAAAACCATTGTCTATCATACAGGGGATGATTCGCTGGTTTTCCTGATTCGATACAAAAATACATAAAGTTTTGTTGCAATTCTGAATTTTCCCGCTTTCCTATTTCCTTCCCACCGAGGGACCATCTCAATGTTCAACTCTCTGACCACATCTCCCGACTCGTTAACCCAAATTTACACTGGTTTTCAGGCACTCTCGGATCCCCTACGGCTGCAAATTTTGCAACTGTTGCGACATCAGGAATTATGCGTCTGTGAATTGCGCGACCATCTCGATATCGCCCAATCTAAATTATCTTTTCACCTAAAAACGCTAAAAGAAGCTAATTTAGTCCGCAGTCGTCAAGAGGGTCGTTGGATCTACTACAGCCTAAATCTATCTCAATTTCTTCTCCTAGAAGAATATCTATCCGAATATCGTCGTTTTAGTTCCCTTGTCACCGCTCGTTTCTGCGAGGAAAATCAGTAACCAATCAAGATTTTTAGAAATATTAAAGCTTTATAACTAGCTTTTACCCTTGACATATCAACTTTTTTTGAAATAATAAAGGTGGATTACCCAATCTCCCATTATTCTCTTTCCACCTTTGTGCGATGACTAATCAAATCAATCCTAAAGCCGCCAAAGCTGGCGGTAGCCTTAGTATTTTTGAAAAATACCTTACCCTTTGGGTTATTTTCTGTATTTTGGCGGGAATTGCCCTCGGTCGGTCATTTCCGGACGTAGCGCGGACTTTAGATGCCATGAGTATCTATAACGTTTCTATTCCGATCGCCATCTGTCTTTTCTTCATGATGTATCCGATCATGGTTAAGATCGACTTTTCTCAAGCTCTTCGGGCTGCCCGTACTCCCAAACCAGTTATTTTAACTTTAGTGGTTAATTGGCTGATCAAACCCTTTACCATGGTGGCGCTGGCTCAATTTTTTCTCGGCTGGCTGTTTCTGCCTTGGTTGAGTCAAACGGAGATTATCCGAGGACAGACGGTAAGTTTAGCTAGTTCCTACACTGCTGGAGCTATTTTACTAGGAATTGCTCCCTGTACGGCCATGGTTTTGATGTGGGGCTATCTTTCCTACAGTAACCAGGGTCATACCCTAATTATGGTAGCAGTCAATTCCCTAGCGATGCTTTTTCTCTACGCTCCTCTAGGTAAATGGTTACTGGCAGCTAATAATTTTGTAGTCCCCTGGCAGACCATTGTTTTTTCTGTGTTAATCTACGTTGGTTTACCGCTTATTGCCGGTATCTATAGCCGTCACTGGATTTTTAAACATAAAGGACGGGCATGGTTTGAATCGCGTTTTCTTCACTATCTCAGTCCTGTGGCAATCACTGCCTTATTGTTAACCTTAATCCTCCTCTTTGCTTTCAAAGGCGATTTAATCGTTAGTAATCCCCTGCATATTTTCCTGATTGCTATTCCCCTCTTTATTCAAACTAATCTGATTTTTTTACTTAGTTATGTGGCCGCTCTCAAACTCAATTTAGTTTACGAAGATGCGGCTCCCGCTGCTTTAATTGGTGCTAGTAATCATTTTGAGGTCGCGATCGCCACTGCGGTGATGTTATTCGGATTGAATTCGGGGGCTGCTTTAGCGACAGTAGTGGGAGTATTGATTGAAGTACCTGTGATGTTAATGTTGGTAGAATTCTGTAAAAAAACCGCCTTTTGGTTTCCCAGAGATCCAGAAAAAGCCACCCTTCTCGATCCTCGTTGCTTGAGTCCTTACAAATAATTATTCACCATGGTCCAATCGACTCACAAACCAAGAATTCTTTTTCTGTATGGTTCTTTACGGCCACGTTCCTACAGTCGTTTACTAGCAGAAGAAGCGGCCAGAATTATCACTGAATATGGGGCAGAAGTGCGCTTTTTTGATCCTCGTGAATTGCCGATTTATGGCAGTGTTTCCGATACTCATGCCAAGGTGCAAGAATTACGAGCATTAAGTCAATGGTCCGAGGGTCAAGTCTGGTCATCTCCCGAACTTCACGGCAATATTAGCGGCATCATCAAAAACCAAATTGATTGGATTCCCTTAAGTATTGGTGCGATTCGTCCCACTCAAGGACGCACTTTAGCAGTTATGCAAGTAAGCGGAGGTTCCCAATCTTTTAATGCAGTTAATACCCTGCGAATTCTTGGTCGTTGGATGCGAATGTTTACTATTCCTAATCAGTCTTCGGTGGCTAAAGCTTATCAAGAGTTTCACGAGGATGGCACGATGAAAGATTCCCCCTATCGAGATCGAGTTATTGATGTGATGGAGGAACTTTATAAGTTTACCATTCTCCTGCGAGATCAGGTAGATTATCTGACTGATCGCTATAGTGAAAGGAAAGAAAAAGCCGCCAAAGAAATAGCCACAATTGCCCATAAAGCTATTAATTAAATCAATTTCTAGGAGTTAAAATCATGAAAAAAGTCATGTTTGCCTGTAGAAAAAATTCCTGTCGTTCCCAAATCGCCGAAGGTTTCGCTAAAACTTTAGGTGCGGGTAAAATTGCCGTCACCAGTTCCGGATTAGAAGCGGCCAAAGTTCACCCCGGAGCAATCGAAGTTATGGGGGAAATTGGTATCGATATTACCGACCAAACTTCCAAATCAATTAGGGATTTTAATCCTGAAGATTACGATGCCGTTATCTCCCTATGTGGTTGCGGTGTCAATCTGCCGGAAGGATGGATTTTACAGGAAATTTTCGAGGATTGGCTAATTGATGATCCCGATGGTCAACCTATGGAAACTTTTCGCCGAGTTCGCGATGAAATTAAGGCTAAAGTTATCGGATTAATCGAGCAGTTAAGTAGGTAGTTGTTAAAAGTTGTCAGACACCCCCCTTATCAAGGGGGGATTAAGGTAGGGTTGATTCATTTAAATTAAGTACAGCTGATTTTGAGTCAATAAATTTAACTTAAGATTCTCAAGTTTATCTTTTTCTAATCAAAAGAGTTAGTTACAATAACTAATCTTTAATCCTCTGCCAATATTTATTATGAATAAATTGATAAAACTTGTTCTCAAGCCACTAAAAGCCTATCTCTCTTGAAGTTGTCTGAGAGTACATCCTGTTAATTTAGCTAATTTTTCTGCTTCTTACGTCGATAAAACTATCAGTTTTTCCCAACGTTCAGCTAACCACTTCTGTCCCTCCGTGATTGAGAGAAAACCCAAACCTCTGAAAAGATTCAATCCTATAGTTGTGAGAATTGACCAATTGCTTGCCGCTTGAAAATCACTGATCTCGCTTTTATCTTCCTCAAAAATTACATCTTTTACCCAATGTAACTGATTTTCTATTTTCCAATATCCTCGAATAATTTTAGCAAATACTTGAGCGGATTCGGTTAGGCTACACTTCGACAGGCTCAGTGACCGCTGATATAGTAAGCTGTTTCTTCATAAGTTTTATCCCCGCGACTACCCCTTCTTTCTACTTTAATAATTCTTCGCAGATTTTCAAACCCTTGTCTTTCATTTTTCCTCACTTTAAAAACTTCTATTTTTCTTGATATTTTTCGTCCATGACTATTATTTTGACGGTGATAACATAATCATTTTTACTCTTGGCTATTAAGCTGATTGTTTTTTTCTGACAGTGTCAAGCATCCCCAGTAAAAACTTTATTTTGGAAAGAGCAATCCTCAATTATAGCTTAACCTTCGTCGATTTCAGACCCTTTTTTGTTTTCGACTCTTTTTAAGTGTAATACTAATCCACACTTCGACACATTTCGACACATTTTAACAAGCTCGATGTAAAAGCTCAATGTAAAGGGTCAGTGACACTTTCTTGACTAAACAATGAGACAAACATGATAAAATTTTGTTGTTCATTGTTAGGATTCTTTAGGGTGTTTTTGAGACTTTTTCTATCTATGTCTAGCCAATTTATATCATATCTTTGTCCATATTCTTCTAATCCCCATTCATTAAACATTTTTAACAAACTCTGCCATTTAATTCCCATTATTAAGTACCTAAGCAAAATTAATTACACATTTCGATATCCCCAAGCTTCCTCTCTGTCCAGCAATGCTCTAAAGTTGATAAATATCAATCTAATAAAAACTCAAAGCCCTATTGTACAAGCTTTACAAGCATGAGTTGTTGATAGTTTTGCATGACAGTTTCGGTAGAGCCTAAAGCTTTTGCCTATTGCCTATTGCATGAGTGCCTATCCTAACCAAGAAATTAATTTTGCACGACTACTTACCCTTCTAATTGTTGAACAAAGTCCTAGAAATCAGCCAAATTACCGCCCTATTTTTTGACACCTACAATTAAGGATAATCAGGGCAGTATCAGCCTCGAAATCGTCAAAAACACCGATAACCATCCGGGGAAAGTTGACGGCCAACCTGAACCTAGAACTAGGGAGACAAAAACAAGATCGGGCAGAAAGCCGATACTTGTTACAATAGTTTACAAATCACCCTGCCCCGTCACCGAACTATGTCCGAACAGATGATCTCCCCAGAGACGCAACCCGAAGAAGCGATTACTGTTGAAGTGCAGCCCGTCCATATTCCCGAAGAGCATCGGGAAGATATCGGCCCCATGGATGACAACGTGGCCGAGAGTTGGCGCTACAATCCCCAAGTTATTAACGACTATTACCGTGGGCGACCTCTAGACGTTGTGGGGAGATTAATCGAAATTACTCTACCAGTTTTATCTTTTCTCATCGGTATCTGGTGGGATAAACTGCGGGGAAAATCGCCGAAAAATGAAATTAGACGGGCTGTACAATTGCGGGAAATGTTGACCAAATTGGGACCGACCTATATTAAAATCGGTCAAGCTCTCTCTACCCGTCCTGATTTAGTACCGCCTTTATATTTAGAAGAATTAACCACTCTCCAGGATCAAATTCCCTCTTTTCCTAACGAAATCGCCTATCGTTTTATCGAAGAAGAATTAGGTTATTCTCCTGAAGAAATTTATGCGGAATTATCCCCCAATCCCATAGCGGCCGCTTCCCTAGGACAAGTTTATAAAGGTAAATTAAAAACCGGAGAGAGAGTCGCCGTTAAAGTACAGCGTCCCGATTTGATTCGCTGTATAACTTTAGATGTGTATATCATGCGTAGTTTGGCGAGTTGGGCGAAAATTAATGTTAAAAGACTTCGCTCCGATTTAGTGGCAATTACCGACGAATTAGCTGGTCGTATTTTTGAAGAAATTAATTATCTGCACGAAGGACAAAACGCCGAAAAATTCGCTCAACTTTATGGTCACATTGCCGAAATTTACATCCCCAAAATCTACTGGAAATATACCGGGCGACGGGTTTTAACCATGGAGTGGGTGGACGGCACAAAATTAACTAATATCAAAGAAATTCAAGCGCAAGGTATTGATGCCACCTACTTAGTTAATGTGGGGGTGCAGTGTTCTTTGCGTCAATTACTTGAACACGGATTTTTCCATGCGGATCCCCATCCGGGTAATTTATTAGCGACTCCCGATGGTAAATTAGCTTATCTTGATTTCGGCATGATGAGCAATATTGAACCCTATCAACGCTACGGTTTAATCGAAGCGGTGGTGCATTTAGTCAACCGGGATTTTGAGTCTCTGGCCAAGGATTATGTTAAACTAGACTTCCTATCACCAACTACCAATTTAGAGCCAATTATTCCCGCTTTTTCCGAAGTTTTCGGTAATGCTTTGGGGGCGAGTGTGGCAGAATTAAACTTTAAAAGTATCACCGATAAAATGTCGGCGATGATGTACGAGTTTCCCTTTCGAGTTCCTGCCTATTATGCCCTGATTATTCGCTCGATGGTGACTTTAGAGGGAATAGCGATTGGCATCGATCCTAATTTTAAGGTACTGAGTAAAGCCTATCCTTATATTGCCAAACGTCTGCTGACCGATCCTTCCACGGAGTTGCGAGATTCCCTGCGGGATTTATTGTTTAAAGACGGTACTTTTCGCTGGAATCGTTTAGAAAATCTCTTGCGTAATGCTAAAGATTCTAATGATTTTAACTTCGAGAAAGTCAGCGAACAAGCATTAGATTTTCTTCTGTCAGATAGGGGTATATTTATCCGCGAAAAATTAGTGAATGAGTTAGTAAATACCCTCGATAATTTCGGCCGTCGCACTTGGTTTAATCTCACGGTTAATTTCCGGCAACAGGTGGGTTTAACGGTACAAGAAACTCCCCCAGAATTGTTGGGTGATGCTAAGAGTTTTGAGCATCTTCGCAACATCTTTAGTATTTTACAGGAAACGAAAGGATTTGATGCCATGGCTATGGTGCCAGTGATGACGAAACTAATCGCTAAACCGGAAACCCAACAGATGGGACAAAAAATTGCTGAAGGTTTGCTACAAAAATCCCTAGCGCGTTTAATTCGTTACCTAGTTCTCGAATTTGATAGACCAAATCATCAGCAAAATGGAGAATTATCGAAAGCTTTACCCGCTGCCGATTAACCTCTGTCAGTTCCACCGACTGCTCAAAATCTGAGCATTTCCGACAATAAAGGCCGTGAAATAAATTTCACGGCTACGAGAAAAACGCTAAACTGTTTTTAAAGTTTTTTTATCCTAACTGGTTAACGGGGTTTAAAGGTGACTTGTAAACCGTCGCGAGGATGGGGAGTGGGGATAGTGGTGAGGGTGAGATCTTGATTAGGGAGTAATTGCCAATCATACTTTTGTACTAAACGGACGGCTAAAATTTTCATCTCTAAACGAGCGAATTCCTTGCCGATACATTCGCGCAATCCCGCACCAAAGGGGATATATCCGTAGGGTTTTTCTTCGGCTAAAAAGCGATCGGGATCAAAGGTTTCAGGATGGGAATAAATATTATTATCTTTATGGGTATTGCTGATTTGATACTGCACTACCCATCCTTTCGGCAAATGATAACCGTTAAATTGACAGTCTTCTATTACCCGACGGAATCCTCCTCCCACGGGGGGAGTAAAACGTAAAACTTCCTTTAAAACGCGATCTAAATAGGTCATCTGTTTGAGGGTATCAACGCTTAAAGGAGTGGATAGATCAAAATTAGTTATTTCCTCAAGGACAAGCTGAAAAATATCGGGATGCAGTGCCATTTGTAGGCAGAAAGTGGCGATAGCAGAGGTTAAAGTTTCATGACCAGCAAAGAGTAATAATAGCACTTGATCCTTTAATTCCGCTAGGGATAAACTTTGACCGTTTTCGTCTTTAGCTTGTAAAAGGATAGCCAGAGCATCCTGGCCTAAGTCATCATTTTTTTGTCTTTCTAAAATGATAGTTTCTATGGCTTCCAATAATTCTTCTCGACAGCGTAATGCTTTGCCGAAAGCTGTCCAGGGAAGGGGAATGGGAAGGGTAAATAGTCCCGCACACCAAGTATCAAAAGCTTCTCCTAATTTGGTAGCAGAACCCTGGTCAAGACCGACAAATAATTTACAGGCGATATCGAGAGTATAGTTTCTTAATTCAGGATACCATGACAGGGTTTTGGCATTTTGCCAACGCTCTAAATAGCGAGCGGTAATTGTTTCTACCGTAGGGATATAACTTGCTAGGGACCGGGGTTGAAAAGCTTGATAGATTAAACGACGACGGGAAGCGTGAACATCTCCCGTATGCACTGCTAAAGATGCGCTACCTAGGAGAGTTTTGGTACTTTTAGGCCAAGTGGCCGCAAAGTATTTATTCTCGTTGCTGAGGAGAAACCGGTTAGCTTCGGCACCGGATAAAATAATCGTGGGACTGCCAAAAATATGAGTACGGAAAAGTTGACCATATTTATTATGACGTTTACTGGCAAAATCCCCATCGGTTAAAAAAGCGATTGTTTCTCCTAATAGGGGTAATCCGAAACTGCCGGGGGGTAAGGGTAAATCGTTGCTTATAGTCATCGCTGCCTCTAGGGTAAAACTAATCATTTGCCGTCGATTAACCCTGTTTATTCTAACCTAAAGCACCGGCGAATTCATCCCCTTATCTAGCTGGACAATTAGCGATCGCACTTAACAACGGTAAGTACCTAAGCAAAATTAATTACACATCTCACCAGTCAACAGTAAGAATTGCCGCCAATTGACATTTTTTAAGATCACCGCCATAATCACCCATTGCTAATAGTAATTCGCGGCAAACGATGCTTAAAACCGCAGAGAATTTCCCAGGATATCGTACCTAAATCCCGCGCCCAATCGTCGGCGGTGATGCACTGTGGGCCGTCTTTACCGATAAGTGTGACGATTTCCCCTGTTTTTACCTCTGGAATCTCGCTCACGTCAATCATTAACTGATCCATGGTTATCGCGCCGATTTGGGGTACTAAACGTCCTCTCAGGGATACTTTTAAACGATTGGAGAGATTGCGGGGAATTCCATCGGCGTAACCGATACCGACCACAGCAATACGGGTGTCTTTTGCCGCTATGTACTGATGACCATAACTCACTCCCGAACCAGAGGCAATGGTTTTGACTTGGGCAATGCGCGCTTTTACTTGCAGCACCGGTTGCAAAGGGACTTTATCGGTGAGATGATCGGCAGGATAAAGACCGTAGAGAGCTAATCCGACTCTAACTCGATCGTAGTGCAGAGATCGATCGCTTAGGGTAGCGGCAGAGTTGGCTAAATGCAGACAGGGGGGATGATAACCTTTTGATCTTAACTCGGCGATCGCTTGTTGGAATCTTTGCCGTTGTAACTGCATGATCTCGGGATTGGGATCGTCAGCTGTGGCAAAATGGGAGTATATACTGGCAATTTTCAGGTTAGGAGCCTCTAAAACCTGTTCGACGAATTTGGTGCCGTTGTGCCATTGTGTACCTAAGCGAGACATCCCCGTATCTAGTTTGATATGGACCGGCAGCCGCTGCTCTAAGCGTCTCATCACGCTGGCAAAAATTTGCACCTGTTCGATTTGCACCAGGGTGGGTTGCAATTGCCAATGGGCTAAGGCTGCCACTTCTTCCGGGGTGTTCACTGCCCCTAAAATCATAATTGGGGCAACGATTCCCGCTTCGCGTAGTTCGATACCTTCCCCGATAGTCGCGATGGCTAAAGACTGCGCTCCAGCTTCTAAAACGCTGTTAGCCACCTTAACTGCCCCGTGTCCGTAAGCATCGGCTTTAATTACCGCCATTAATTCCGTTTTTGGGGCTAATAAGGCCTTGACTTTTCGCACGTTTTGTTGTAGGGCAGAGCGATCGATCTCTACCCAAGCACGATAGCGAATTACTTCCGACAATTGATAATCATGACGGTTTTTGGGCGGATTGATAATTTTTGGTTCGATGCTAAACACCACTCGCTCACTCCTTTGCACACATAACCCAATTTATCACAGATGTCGGGGTGAAGACCCTCGTACTGACGGGATGAAACCCCGACCAAAATAGAACCGCAAAGCACGATTAAATCCTTGACAATTTAGCCTTGCATAGTTTACCATAGTAAATATAGTCTGGTAAACAAGATGTTAAAAGCGTTTAAGTACAGAATCTATCCGACCAGTGAGCAATCAGTTTTGCTTGCCAAGTCGTTTGGCTGTGCTAGATGGTTTTACAATTACGCCCTAAACTTGACATCCGAAACTTACAAGCAAACTGGAAAAGGATTAAGCAGAGACGAAATAATTAAGCTGCTGCCTTCCCTAAAAAAAGAGCATGAGTGGTTAAGCGAAGTACCATCGCAGGTATTACAACAAGCTGCTTTAAATCTTTCTAGTGCTTTCCTTAATTTCTTTGAAGGTAGAGCTAAATATCCTAACTTCAAGAAAAAGCAAAATAGGCAGTCGATTAGATTTCCTCAGCACTGTAAGTTAAAAGATGATGTTCTGGTATTACCTAAAATTGGTGAAGTCTATTGCCAAGTTTCACGGCAACCAGAGGGAGACTTAAAGTCTGTTACGGTTTCAGTTAATCCATCAGGAGAATATTTCGCATCTTGTCTCTATGATGATGGTCAGGATTTACCCCAAAAATCATCAGAAGGAAAAGCTGTCGGCATAGACGTTGGACTAACCCATTTTGCTATTACATCAGACGGGACTAAACATGGGAATCCTGAATACTATCGTAAGTACGAACAAAGATTAGCGAGGAGACAAAAGAAACTAAGCCGCAAGCAAAAAGGCTCTAAGAATCGAAATAAAGCTAGAGTTAAAGTTGCTAAAGTTCACTCTAAAATCCTTCGTTGTCGTGAAGATTTTCTGCACAAACTAAGTCGTAAATTAGTTGACGAAAACCAAGTCATAGTGGTAGAAAATCTGGCAGTCAGAAACATGGTCAAAAACCCTAAACTAGCAAAATCAATTAGTGATGCTGGTTGGGGTCAATTCTGTACTATGTTAAAATACAAGGCTGAATGGGAAGGAAAAATCTATATAGAAGTAGATAGATTCTTTCCTAGCTCTAAGACTTGTAGTAACTGTTTAAATCCTGTTGATAGTTTGAGTTTAGATATTCGTAGTTGGCAATGTCCTAAGTGTGGAGAAACCCACGATAGAGATATCAATGCCGCTAAGAATATTCGGGATGAAGGTTTACGAATTTTGGCGGTAGGGCATACCGCTACTGCTTCTGGAGGGAGAGTAAGACCAAGTAAAGGCACTGCTTTTGCAAGGCATCTCCCCGTGAATGAAGAATCCCTCGCATGAGTGCGATGGGAGTGTCAAACCAAAAGAAAACCGAGAGGGCTAGGAAAAAAGCCGGAAACTCCTCTGGATTTCCTCCTTTTTCCAGGCGGAATCTAGGCTTTAAGATGAATGGGATGTTAGGAAGTTCCCGAAAAAATTGGCAGTTAGGGTTATCGGTGTTAGGGGTTAGGGTTTTTTCGCAGAGAATGAACAGTAACCGCTAATCAGTGACAAGAAAGTAGCGAAGTTTTCACCTAACACTATCTCAGTGGTTGGACAGAAGTGAAGTTAACTATAGGGTAAGGAATGCCAAAAAGCCTAGACTAAGATAAAATTATTATATCCAACCAGATGCAGTACAGGAGTTTAGCCAATGTCTAACGAAACTGTTACTTATTCCCTAGAAGCTGTCCTCACAAGGATTGAGGGGAAGATCGATAAGATTGATGAGCGCTTGACAAAAGTAGAAATAGGATTAACCGATCTCAAAGGAGATATTAAAGTGTTAGACGAGAAAATCGAAGGCATTGACAATCGGCTAATATCGGTAGAGGGAACCCAAAAAAATCAGGTCTGGACATTGATTATCCTTTTGGGAAGTGCCATTATTACGGCTGCTTGGAAAGTATTTTTTTCCAGTAATATCTGAGTTCTCTAATTCTCAACAAGACTACAGTTAATCGCTCCTGAAAGAAAATTTTCTTAAAGCCTAGACTAAGATAAAATTATATCCAACCAGATGCAGTA